>JBDOMX010000772.1:0-3127 GCA_039831615.1 Planctomycetaceae bacterium | reverse complement strand
CCAGCTTCCTGGCCATCCTGACCGGCGATGGCACGCTGCTGCAGGAACTCGCAACTGCGTTGCAGAATCCGGCGTGGCCACTGTTCCTGGGACGCAAACGGTGCGTGCCGGGGACACCAGTCTTTGCCGGGTTCGAACCGTCGCAACGTCTTGAAACAGCGTTGCGACGCGACGGGCTGGAGGGGCACGATCATTCTCTGGTCCCACCGGACGAGACTCCCACGGTTCGCGTCCAGACCGAACTGCTCGACACCCACGCATTCGAGCGGCTGGCCGAGGTTGATGTCGGTGATGACCTCGCAGCCAGCTACGAGCAGGCTCGTTCCTACGTGACCGACCGGCCGGTGCATCTTGATCCGCCGGTTCACGCCGGGCGAATCGTGCTCGATTTTCACATGCAGCGTCCGACTCCCACGCTTCTCCGCCCGTGCCTGCACGACGAACTGTTTGGTGAACCAGGGCCACAGAATCAACTGCAGCGTGGCAGCGACCCCGACGCAAAGAAGAGAGCCAGAGTGAAGTCGGCAGGTCGGTGCATCTTCTGCCGTTGTCAGCCGGCTGACCCCACAAAGCTTCACGCGCATCATCTGACCTATGTTCGACGAGGCCGCGAGTTCGTCAGTGAGGATCATATGAACACCACCGAAGATGATTTCGTGATGCTTTGCGAAGAATGCCACGACGCCGTGTCGATGATGGAGTACCAAGCTGGATTCGGAGTGAATCGCATCGACCCGCGCAAACCGGAATGGAGGTCGCGAATTCTGCAGGCTCGGGAAGACCGGCGACAACAGCGAGCCCTGGCGATTCCTCAGCAATCACCAGTTCCCGACTGGATTGCCATTCCAAGGAGCGAGGCGACTGTTCTGTTTGAGTCCGTCATTCCGCTGCGCGCAGGACGTGCATTTGCGGAAGACGCACCAGGTAACCGGTGGCTCGCGAACCGGCATCATGTGCATCAACGATTGTCGATGGCCTTTCCCGCTGTGGGTGGTCCATCTGCCGCGACGGGCTACGGCGTGCGGCGGGACGAAGGCGGATTTTTATTTCGGATCGAAGATGACGAAGCGATAGCACGCCTGGTCGTTCGCTCTCGCCTCCTGCCTGACTGGGGCCGAGCGTTCCTCGATGCTGGCTGGCTGTTTGATGCAACGATTCCGTCGCCATGGACGCTTGAGGTGTCTAACATTACCGTGGGATCACAATGGCGATTTCGTCTTGAAGCCAACCCAACCGTCAAACGCAAAGTACAGGGGCGGAAAAACGGCCGGCGTGAAGCCTACGCGACTCCCGAAGAACAAATCGCCTGGTTCCATCGCAAAGCAATAAATGGCGGATTCACTGTCGCGACCCAGCAAGATAGTGAGGGAGAGGCGGTGCCGGACATTCGAATCACCGCTGCCGAACTCCAGCGAGCACGACGTCGAAAAGACCAACGAACGCTCTCGCACCACGGGGTGAGGTTTGACGGCATTCTACATGTCACCGATGAGGAAAAGTTTGCCGAAACGCTGGCGGCCGGCATTGGTAGTGCCAAGGCGTTTGGGTTTGGTTTGCTGAGTATCGCGCGGGCGTGACGACGTTGCTGCGAGCTGTTGCGATCATTGGCAATGGAACTTCAGTGCCTACCCCCAGAATGTGGATGCCCACTATGTCGTGCGCCAACCGTCGCGTCGTCGTGAATACCCGCGATCTGGCTATGAATTCTTCAGGAGTATCGACCACGGAGGGGTTCCGTTTGGTGCGGTGATTCAGACCAACCGGTGCGCCGGTCCTGCGTCAGCGCTTTGGCAGAAAGGCCCCCCCGTTGATGGACAGTCTCATGCAGCTCACCCGGTTTCAAAATCGGTTGAGCTATCTTTACCTTGAAAAAGGCCACATCGAACAGGACGCGAAGTCCGTTGCGTATGTGACCGAAAAGAAACGCGTCCCGGTGCCCGCCGCCGATCTGGCTCTGCTGATGCTGGGGCCGGGAACGACCATTACTCACAAGGCGGTGTGTAATCTGGCCGACTGCAACTGCACCGTGGTGTGGGCCGGTGAACAGGGAGTCCGCTTTTACTGCCACGGTCGCGGTGGCACGCATTTCGCAGCCAACCTGATTCAACAGGCGGCCCTGTCGTCCAACCTGCGTACACGGCGTGATGTTGTCGTCCGCATGTATGAGAAACGATTTGGCGAACCCGTCGCCGATGGTCTGCATATTCAGGCCATTCGTGGCAAAGAAGGTTACCGTGTTCGAAGTGCCTATCAGAAACTGGCTGAGCAGTACGGAGTCGAATGGCAGGGACGCAATTACGACCCCAAGAACTGGGGCGGCGGCGATCCTCTTAACCGAGCTCTGTCCGCAGCCAGTGCCTGCCTGAACGGAATTGTGCATTCCGGCATTGTCAGCACGGGATATTCGGCGGCCATTGGCTTCGTCCATACCGGCAAGATGCTGTCGTTTGTGTACGACGTTGCCGACCTGTACAAGGTGGACTTGGTGGTGCCTCTTGCTTTCGAAACCGTCGCGACCAGCGACAAGAGTGTGGAAAGTCGAGTGCGGCAGGGCTGTCGCGATATGTTTCGCAGGACGCGTTTTCTGGAACGAGTCTTACCGGACATTCGGGAGGTGCTTCATGGTGGTGATGATTCTGGAACGGGTACCAACGAGTCTGCGGGGCGATCTGAGTCGCTGGATGATCGAACCGAAGGCCGGGATATTCCTCGGCAGCATGACAGCGAGGATTCGTGATGAACTGTGGACGAAAGCGATTAAAGGTCGCAAGGCCGGCGCCTGCTTCCAAGCATGGCGTTCTCCAACGGAACAGGGATTCCAGTTTCGCACGTTCGGAGATACGTCCCGAGAACTGGTCGATTTTGAAGGCCTACATCTTGTGGCAATCCCCCGTGATTGATCAAGATCCAGGAGCTGTCCCCACATCTGTGGGGGTGAACCGACCCCGTATTGAGACATCCAGCAGATAAAATCGCTGTCCCCACATCTGTGGGGGTGAACCGACGGTGACCGCATACAAACGCACGGAGGACGAGCTGTCCCCACATCTGTGGGGGTGAACCGTGCGGCCTGCTCGAAGCTCGGATGACTTCCGTAGCTGTCCCCACATCTGTGGGGGTGAACCGT
>JBDOMX010001099.1:0-3128 GCA_039831615.1 Planctomycetaceae bacterium | reverse complement strand
TCAAAACGACACTCGCTGGGCCGGTTTCAAATCCTGGGCAACTTTCCTCGGTTTCGGGCGTTCGGAATCGGGAAAAGCATCAGGTGGATTTATCACGGACCCAACTCCCGCCATACGACGATACGCCCTTCAGTTACTTCCCAAGAAGGGAGACATTGCAATCAACGATTTTGTCGAAGGGTTGGCACTTTCGATTCCCGTACTAGACGGCGGTGAGTACCGCAAGGAGGTGGAAAGCAAGTTGAGACCGGAGAAATGGAGGGCCCCCGGTGAAGGCGAACTCTCAACGTCGTTGTCACGCGCTCTCTGGCGATTACGTGACGCGGGTGAGATTCGCCTCAAGAAGAAAGCAGACTCAGACGTGCAGATGAAGCTTGTTGGACAGGATCGAAGCGTTGAAGGGGTCACGCACGTGCTTCGAGGAGAGGGAAAATGAACTTATTGAAATTCTGGCCCACTGAGGCCGACTGCCTGGAATGTATCAAACCGGAAGCCGAGAACCCGTCGGATGCCGTGTTTTTGGCTGTTCATCAAGAGATGCGGTTGTTGCGACAAAGCTTCAGTTCCGACACAAGGCCTCGTGAATTGATGACTCAGCGGCAGTTTCTTAATGACTTCCTCCGCGATGACCCAAGCGGACGAGTTATCGTCCCGATCTTAGGCGTGTCTGGCATTGGCAAGTCCCACCTTGTTCGGTGGCTGGACATCCAATTGCGGCAGAGGGAAGACAAGGAAGAACGCCACGTCATTCGAATACCGAAGAGTTCGAGTCTGAAGTCTGTGCTTGGGAGAATCCTTGATGGACTGGACGGGCCAGAATATGAAGAGATTCGTACCCAGTTGCAATCTGCGCGAGCACAGATGGACAGTATTAGCGCAAAGCAACGCATTCGAGCAGAGCTGCTGACCGCCATTGAACGCAATTACCTTGCTGCGAAAGAGCGTCAAGCCCGGGCAAAAACAACGGGAGCAAAGATTGGAAGCCAGGACAGTCTTTGGATCGGACACGGCGATCCACGTGCACTGCCGGCGTTGCTGAAGGACCCCGCAACTGAAGCTCTCTTCTTGCAGGGGACCCCGGACCGGCCAGGGATAATATCGGAACTCGCTCGGCATGTCACGCAGGACACCAGTGAGTCAGATTCGCCCCGACGGCAGTTCGAAAACGCAGACCTTTTGATTCCTGATGCGCTCGCCGAAACAGTGAAGGAAGCTGGCAGCATCGCAGGACGTTACCTTGAGAAGATGCAGCGGACGACCAGTGCGAAGTTGCTGAATGATGCTGTTGGATTGTTAAATGACATCGTTGATGAAGCGATCAAGCCGTTGGCGACGCCTGACGGCACGTCACTTGCCGAGTTGTTCTATGACGTCAGGCGGCAGTTGTTAGTCGACGGTCGTGAACTCGTGTTGCTTGTTGAAGACTTTGCGGTTCTCGCTGGCGTGCAGAAAGCACTGCTGGACGCAATCATACGAGAGGGAGAAACGGGCGGAAAACGAGAAGCCTGTATGATTCGAACGGCCTTGGCTGTAACAGATGGTTACTTTGGAAATCTCGACACAGTGAAAACGCGGGCCGTCCACGGATGGTGGATAGAGAATGGCGAAAACGAGGACGAGGAAACTGTCTGCAACCAGATTGGAAATTTCGTTGCTGCGTATGTTAACGCCGCCCGTATCGGTGCGGCCAGGTTGGAAACGTATTACTCCATGACTGCGAACGCCAGTAAGAAAGCGCCAAACGCAATGGAGTTTATCGAACCTGAGGAGGATGAATTAGCATTGTTGGCGAGTTTTGGACAGTCCGCAGATCACTACTGTATGTTTCCTTTTAACCAGTCTGCGATTCAGACAATTGCTGATTGGAGACTGAAGGATCAGCAAGGACGATTGCGTTTCCACCCCCGCAGTATCATCAATGAGATTGTCTTGCCCGTAATGAGGGATTACCGAGCCGATTTTGAACGTGGCGTTTTCCCTCCAGAAATGATTCTTGGCTATCCCGCCACGAGGATCTCAGCCGACTTGACTGCGGAGGTTTCACAAAAAGAGGGTGAACAGGAACGTCGATCCCAGTTCCTATATCTCTTGCAGTTCTGGGGCAACCGGCCCGGTCGAATTGCCGAAGTTGGCGTTCCAGCGGGGGTGTTTCAGTCGTTCGGTTTGTCGCCGCTCGACGAACATGCGAAGACCGTAAGACCAAAGACACTCAAGCCGACTGCCGCCACGGGGGCTAAACGTCCAATTCCGGGGACCGTTGCACCGTCGGAAGAGACCGACAAGCCTGTTGCGGGACAAGAACCGCTCGCGATACGGCAATTCCTCGAAAAGGTTAACAACTGGCGCGGTGGTTCCATTCTGGGGCAGACTGATGCAAACAGGATTCGCGGCTGGATGAATACACACATTCTGTATTCGATCAACTGGGAAGCCGAACTCTTGCGCCCGATTAGACCAGCGACGGACACCTACGCGCGCCGCATCTACCTTCCAAAAGCGAAAGGCAATCCGCCCGATATGGACAAGGCATTCGTGGTTGTTGCGGAGGATGCTGAGTTTGAGGACACCGGTGTTGCGGACAATGTGTTCTTCGCGATTAGAGCAATGCTGCGCTACGAACACTACAACGGTTGGAACTACCAGGAATCGGACAAGGATTACGTTGCCTTGTCGAATTTCGTAGACGAGCATCTTCGGTCCGCAACAGAGTGGATTCGTCTCCGGTACAAGAATCTCGACGGCAATCCAATTCCCGCCTTGGTTCAATCCTTGCTTTGGCAGGCTCGTCAACTGAACGTAGAGTCTGCTCACCGAGTTGACGACGCAAATCAACTCAATGCCGTATTCGCTACAACCCCCGAAAGAGGCGAACGAGACGACGATCATTCATGGAACGATTTCCTGGACAACATGTCATCGAAGAGAACGCTCTTGATTGAGGAACTGCTCGAGCGCGTCGCGGCATTTCAAGGGTCCGGAAAGACGCCTCATGCTGTTGATGCCTCTCCGTTGATCGCGTCCCTTCAGGAACTACGGAAGTCGTGGAAGGTGAGTGAGAAGTTTCCGCAACCGACATCTAGTGCCACTAACGAACTGAAAATGGTTCACGAGCACATCTCGGCGCTCTA
>JBDOMX010000695.1:0-14039 GCA_039831615.1 Planctomycetaceae bacterium | reverse complement strand
TTCGATTCTCCGAATGGAGACGAGCACACCAGGCATCTGCCATGAAATGTCACTTCAAAACAAGAGGATCACCAATCCAACACTCATAATGTGCGACTGTAGTACTAGACAGGCTCTGCGGGTTTGATCCAGCGTGTGCATCAGTCGGTGTCAGCAATCCGATGCAAATTGACCCGATGAACAACATCATCGAAACGTAAAACGGTCCGACTTTCCCGATCACAACAGCGCTGCGGTCACCGTATTGGACAGGCGCTGCAGGGCGAAGCGGCTTTGTTCGAACGGCGTTGACGTCAGGATCACAACATAGAATTGTTTGCGGCGATCCAGCCAAAACATGGTCCCGGTCGCACCCCAGTGGCCAACGGCCGTTCGCGGCACCAGATCGCCGAAGCTGGCCGTATGTTCCGGCCAGGCGAACCGCCAACCGTATCCCCACGGTCGCTTGCTCCATGTCTTCTCTGGGACTTCGAACAGATTCCGCGTTTGTTCGGCAGCCAGCGCAGCGACAGCCGCCGGAGCCAGCACAATTTGACCGCTTTCACTGGTCCCGTCCCGCAACATCATCCGACAAAATCGTCCCAGATCGGATGCGGTCGTCAGGAGACCGCCCCAGGGCGCACCGAGCCGTCTCCAGTACGGACTGTTCCAGTCCCAGGCCGACGCGTCCTCCTGCCACGGCGGAAGAACACATGGAACGATCACCTCCGCGAGATCATCACGGTCCACCGGAACTCCAAGCCAGCTTTGATGCATGTCGCACGGAGCAAATATTCCGGACCGCATGACGTCAGGCAGGGGCCGACCTGTCGCGCGGCTCATGATTTCCCCCAACAGCAGAAAACCCATACTGCTGTAGCGACAATCTGATCCGGGGTTAAAGTCGGTCCCATGCTCAGCCACCCGAATGAGAAATTCCGGCAGGCCTGCCATGGATCTTCGGAGCTCTGTATTTCCGGGGAGCTGATCGGGCAACCCACAGGTATGAGTCAGCAGATGCCGAATTGTTATTTGGCGAAAGGGAATGGAAGGGAGTTCCGAGATCCAGTCGGTCACGCGTTCCGCCAGAGCAAAGCGTCCTTCACCGACAAGCTTCAGTGCCAGCGTGGCGACAATTGATTTGGTAATACTGGCCACGAGAAACAGCTGGCCAGCCGGCGGGACACCACTGGAAGCAAAGCCGTGCGAAAACTGCAGATGACTTCCTGACGCACCACCCGCTTCAATTTCGACGCAGGGCAGCCCCGAGTCTTCGACAATGGCCGCGAGTTGTGAATTGAGATCGGTCACTGCCACCGAGTTTCTCCGGGCTCATCGACCATGCGATACTCCGGCGCATCGGCAAGATCAGATGTAATCTTCAGGACTTCAGGCGCCGGCTCCTGAGTGAACTGTTCGAGCACGTGGGCGCTATCGAGTGATGCCCAGGTAAGGAACATCAGAATGCCGAGCGTTAAACCATTGGACAATGGTTCTTTCCCCATGAACTTCAACGCACTCCCCGCCGATTTTTTCAACCGGATGCGAACACCATTCCACTGGACGCTGTACATCTCATCCAGCACCAAATGGGACAGAAAACCGATACCAACGCCAACCGCCATCAGCATGCGCACGCGCAGCTCTTCGCTAAAGTAACAAAGGAATGTCAATTCTGAGGCAATCAACAGCGCCGGAATGCTGTGAAACATCCCGCGATGGACGGTGAGCCGGCCAAGGATCGACGGCGCACCGTAGCGCACCCCACCATAGACCAGCAGTGAAACCAACATCACCCGGTCGCTGGCGACACCAATCGATGCCGAATGCTGGAACACAAGCATCGGGGCCACTGCGGCCGTGACGCCGGACAATTCCCGGACCGGGAGGCCGGTTTCTGAGTCGAGGTCGGGCAGCATCCCGGCGATCCAGGTGAGGATCGCGGCGATCGCCGCCTGGACACCCGAATAGCCGAAAACGAAGATTGCCGCGAAGGCGTACCCCAGGCCCATCATCCCGCTGACGCTGATATGTTCGCGATAGCCAGCCAAGCGGCATGGTCCTCAGGCAGGTGAGTATGCAGGGCGCCTCGAATAAAGCGAGGATCGATTTCCAATGCTGGTTGGGTGCATCCAGGCGCTGTACTGAAGAGAGGTCGCCACGGCTGAACTGAGCCTGCGGAAAACCCTCTGTGCTTTTTGCCAGCGACTGACTCCGACTTCGACCCGCTGAAGATTGTGCGGTGACGGCATCGTAGCGATTGACGTCGTCTCGTGAACCACGAAAAACCGCTGCCTGAGTACTCGGGCAGCGGTTGATTTTGTCACGTTCTCCGGATCGGCAGAATCTGCCGAAGAGGCGCCATCCTGCTTATTCAGGCCAGAGCGTCGCGCACCCGCTCCAACAGCACCTTCGTGGCCTTGATGCCATCGTCTTCGCTCAGTTTACTGCCTTCATACTCGATGCCCACCCAGCCGTTGTAGCCGGCGTCGAGGACGATTTTCATCATGCGGCGGTAATCGGTCTGCGTGTCGTTGCCATCTGCATCAAAGTCATGTGACTTCGCGCTGACAGCCTTCGCGAATGGCATCAACTCTGCGACGCCCTTGTACCGGTCGTACCATTCATCGCCCGAAAGGCGAAAATTGCCGAAGTCGGGCAGCGTTCCGCAGCGCGGGTGATCGACCTTCTTCATCACGCTGGCCAGCCATTCACCGTTGGATGACAGACCGCCATGATTTTCCACAATCACATTGATGTCGTGCATGTCGCCATATTCAGTCACAGCGCGCAGACCGTCAGCTGCCAGGGAAATCTGGTCCTCGTAGCTCCCCTGGCTGGCCGCGTTGACTCGAATCGAATGACAACCCAGTTCCCTGGCCGCTTCCACCCATCGATGGTGATTCTTCACTGCAGTTGCTCGTTGTGCGTCGTCCGGGTGTCCGAGTTGTCCTTCGTTATCGATCATGATCAGCAGTTGCGTGACCCCGTTGTCTGCTGCGCGGCTGTTCATTTCTGCCAGGTACGAAGCGTCTTTGGCCTTGTCTTTGAAGAAACTGTTGACGTACTCCACGGCTTCGATCCCGAAGTCGTTCTTTGCCTTGACGGCAAAATCGAGGTGATCGAGTGTTTTGGCTCCGAGTGATTTGTGAAGTGACCACTGCGCGAGCGAAATTCGGAAGGCGGGCTTCGTCGCATTGCGGGCGAACGCGGGCGACGCGACGGCCGCAGCAGCCAGACAAACAGATGTTTCAAGGAACGACCGACGGGATTGCGAGGGCATGGGACTATCCTGAACCTGGCCAGCGAAGGAAATCAAACAGTGTCCCGAGGAGTGTAGTCCCGTCGCAGGGCAGACTCAAAGGATACCTCTGCTACTGCTGGCTCAACGCCTGGCCTCGCAGCCCGGTGCTCAACGGTGTCTCGTCCGGACTACTTAAGCCTCCGGTCAGCAATCGTCCTTCAATCCTGGCATCGGCAATGGACATGTTTTGAGTTGCTTTGAGTTGGTTGATGCTGGCATCGAAGAACGCGCGGCGCGCCGTCAGCACCCGCAGAAAATCGTATTCGCCGCCCGCCTGTGCCAGTTTCATCAGTTCGAGTGTCTCTTCAGCTTTGGGAATGATGACATCTCGATATTGCGTGACGGCAGCCAGAGCCGACTGATAGTCCCGCAGTTCCGCGGCGAGATCGCGTCGAATCTGCATCGTCATGCGGCGGACATTTTGAGTCGCCCGGCAGTACTCCCCCCACGCCGCGTGGACGTTGCCCTGGTTGCGGTTATGGACGGGTACCGGAATACTTAACTGGACGCTGGCGAACGAATTGCCGGTGGCATCATCGTGCCCGGTTCCCAGCTGCGCCGTGACGTTCGGCGTCTTCTGAACCCGCTGACGCTCCAGATTGGCGCGTGCTCGACTCACTTGATGCTGCGCAGCTGCCAGCAGCGGACTGTCGGACAGCAGTTCCGGCAATACCTCGTCAGGATTTGTCGTCCGCTCATTGGGCTCAAGCTCTCCGAGAAGCGGTCGACGGACAAGATCCGGCAGACCGACAACGGCGGCCAGTTGTTTCCACGCAGCATCCAGTTGCAGTTCAGTCTGCTGGATGGCGAGATCAACCTGACTGAGCTGCATCTCTGACTGCAGGATGTCCGCTCGACCTGCAAACTTGCCTTTGACTCGCTGTTCGGAAACCCGCACTCCCTGCTGAGCAACCTTGCGAAACTCACGTGTCAGCTCCAGACGGCGCTGGGCCGCCAGAGCCGTGATGAAGTGCAGCCGGACATCCGTCAGGGCACGCTGACGCTGCACTTTTTCATTCCAGCGACGGATCTGAACTTCGTGGCCAACCACCTGCTGATTCCATGCCAACTTGCCGCCTCGCACGAACGTCTGCGATAAACGGATGCCGTGCAGTCCAGCCTGCCCTTCGTTGCCAATCTCATCGCCAAAATAGCTCACCGTGGGATTGGGCCGCAGGCCGGTCTGATTGTGAACGCCGTCTGCCTCGCTGGCCGCACCCGCAGCCTGCCGAATGGCCGGATTGTTCAGCATCGCCAAACTCCGGAGATCCTGCAGATTCCAGGTATCTGAAGCAGCTTCGCTGCTCACCGGCTGAGCATCAACCACCGTACGCGACGCTTTAACGACGGCCCCGGCGGCTGAGCTGAACGCACTGTCCTCGACTGCGGTCAGTGAAAACTTTGGTCCCCAATCCACTGCGGCTGATGCCTCTGGCTCATCCGCGACAGCCACGTCCGTTTCAGGCGGAGCTGTGCTTGTTGGGTCCTGCTGCGGCGGAATCAGCCGGTCAACCGGCGAAAGCCGGATGGATCTGTCATTTGCCTCGATGATTGGTCTGGAACGGCCGTCGAACTGACTGTCAACAACGATCGGCCGTTCGGCCAATTGATTGAGAGGTGCAGTGCATCCCGCAACAGCGCAGGCCATCACGACCGTACCAAGGGAGCCAAACGCACGAATCACCGAATTGCGACAGGATTGTGCCACTGGAATCACCACACCGAGAAAGAATCTGCCATTGGAAACTCCGCCCTCAAGCGGACGGATCGACGTCGTGGCCCGGTGCCTCTGTCGAAGACAGGACGACAAACGCCAAAAACATCAATACCGGGCTGTATCGTCATTATCGGAGCAATCGATCTATCGGGCAGCATCATGACAAGAGTGCACGACCGACTGGTACAACCCGTACAGTTTCCGAATGGCACTTCATCGCACGCGCTGTTGACCCGATTTCAGCATGTTGGCAGAATCCGGGTTCACGTGTTTAACGTCACCTGTCAGCCACATGAAGTCGCTGTATCCCCCGCTGGATGGTCGGAATGATTCCGCGCTCCGTTCAACTTCAGAGCTGCCTGCCGGACGCCAAATTCCCCGCCGGCGGAACAATTCAAGTCACACAGATCAGCCGAGACAGTCGTCACGTGCTTTCGGGTTCCACATTCGTGGCCATTCAGGGCACCCGGTCAGACGGTCATCAGCATATCTCCGAAGCGGTGGCGGCGGGAGCAAACACGGTTGTCGTGGAACGTCCACAAGCCGCTCTTTCTGTGCCGCAGGTCGTGGTGAAGTCAACCCGACGGGCATGGAATCAGCTGTGCATGGCACTCCACGATAACCCTCAGCGTCAGCTCACCATCGCCGGAATCACAGGCACCAACGGCAAAACGACGACAGCCTGGCTGCTGCGGAACATCCTCGTTGCCGCCGGTCACACCACCGGAATGCTGGGAACCGTCGAATACAACGATGGATACCAACGCTTTGCGTCGCAGCTGACCACGCCCGACGCTCAGGTCCAGGCGCAGCTCATGGCATCCATGAGAGACCAGGGAACGCAACATTGCGTGATGGAAGTCAGCAGTCACGCGCTGCAACAGGAGCGCTGCAGTGCTCTGCAGTTTGCAGCCGCAGCCATCACCAACATTACGCGCGATCATCTGGATTACCATGGCACATCCGCCGCCTATTTCACAGCAAAAGCACAAATTGCCAACCTGCTGCATGGCGGTGCTCCACTCTTACTCAATGAAGATGATCCGGGAATCCGCCAGTTGCTTAATGAAGATGAATTCTGCTGCCCCGTGATCACATTTGGGCGGCAGGCCTCGTCAGAACTGCGATATTCTGTGCTGACGCGGACCCATCGATCACAACGCCTGTGTCTGGCACTTGCTCAGGGTGACGTCGCCGTACGCGTCCGACTGATTGGCGACCACAATGCCGCAAACTGCATGGCGGCTGCGGGATTGGCGGAACAAATGGGCATCAGTCTGCCGTCAATCATTGCCGGTCTGGAAGCAACGCGTGAAGTGCCAGGCCGCCTCGAACGAATTGATGAAGGGCAGCCTTTTCAGGTCTTTGTGGACTACGCTCACACCCCGGACGCCCTGCGCAATTGTCTCTCGACCGTGCGAGCGTTCACGCATGGGAATCTGATTTGTGTTTTCGGCGCCGGCGGAGAGCGTGATCAGTCCAAACGCCCGGCGATGGCGCAGGCGGCGGCGGTCGCTGACCGGGTGTTCCTGACCTCAGACAATCCTCGTTCCGAATCGCCGCTCCACATCATCAGTGAAATCCTGGAGGGATTCTCAACACGGCACCATGTGGACGTCGATATGGACAGGCAGGCCGCCATCCGCCGGGCATTGCAGGTCGCCCAACCAGGCGATGCGGTCGTCGTGGCCGGCAGAGGGCACGAACAAATGCAGGTATTTGGCACGCGATCCATTGCGTTCGACGATCGACAGGTCGCTCGGGAGATCCTCAAAGAGCTCACAAGCTCGCTGAGGAACGTCACCGCTGAGGAACGTCACCGCTGAGGTGCCCGGAACACAGATCGCACCAGGCCTGCTCACCTTTCCCGTGTGAGTCCTGATCTCCAACATGTTTGCTCGAACGATTCAGCAGTTCTGTGAAATCACAGGATCCCGCATCTCCGGCGACCTTCCGCCCGCGACCACGATCGACCATGTCGTGATCGACAGCCGTCAGGCGCGACCACACAGTTTGTTCTTTGCTCTGCCGGGGTCGCAAACTCATGGAATTCACTTTGCCAGCGAGGCGCAGGCGCAGGGAGCGATCGTGGTCTGCGACGAAGCGGCCGCCGACGGCCACACCGGCCCGCTGATTGTCACAGTCAACCCGCAGCGCGCACTGCAGCAGCTGGCACGGTTCAACCGCCGACAATCCGAGGCACTGGTCATCGGCATCACAGGCAGTGTGGGCAAAACAACCACTCGGCGCCTAATCACTTCGGTGCTGTCGTCGGTTCACAACGGGATTCAGAGCCAGGCCAACTACAACAACGAACTGGGAGTCCCCTTAAGCGTCCTGCAGATTGAAGACGACACCGAATTCGCTGCGATTGAAATGGGAGCCCGACATCCAGGAGATATCAGTGAGCTGTGTCGGATCGCGCAGCCGGAATTCGCCGTCGTCACACGGATTGCCCCGTCGCATCTGACAGGTTTCGAATCAGTGGAGTCAATCGCGGCGACCAAACGTGAACTGATCAGGTCGCTGGGCTCGGCGGGGACCGCGTTCTTAAATGCTGATGACCGTCGCGTGCTGGCAATGTCCGACGCCTCCTGCCGTGTCGTGACCTTTGGCCAGTCACCACGCGCTGATGTGAAATTCCACATCGTTGAAGCGTCCAACACACAGCTTGTGCTGCATGTCGGACGCGACGAATTCTGCACTCAGATCACGGGAGCGCATCAGGCCTGCGGGGTGGCGGCGAGTATCGCCATCGCTCGGGAACTCGGACTGACCACCGGGGATATTCAGGCGGGACTGGATGAATTTGAACCAGCTCCAGGACGCGCGGTTCTCAGGCAAATCGACGGTATCGACGTGATCGATGACACTTACAACGCGAATCCGGCAAGCGTCCAGGCAGCGATTGTGATGTTGAACAACTGGCGAACTCAAGGTCGCAGAATCTTTGTCCTTGGCGACATGCTGGAGCTCGGTGATCAGGCGGCAGAGCTGCATTTTGCGATGGGCATCGTAATGGCGCAAACTCAGATCGATCACATCGTGGCGTACGGCCAGTATGCCGGGGACGTGGCCGATGGCCTGCTCTCAGCCGGAGGCAGTCTCAGTCGCATCTCAGTATTTGACAGCGAGGCAATGCTGCTCAGTATCCTGGATTGTCTAGTTGATTCGGGAGATGCACTGCTCGTCAAGGGATCGCGCGGCATGGCCATGGAACGCATCGTGGCGGGAATTCGCCGCACGCCGCCTGGTGTACTCCGGCGCGCCGCCTGATACCGCAGGCCCGGACCGCTGCCGACATGACCGGTGGCCACTGCTCTGACAGGTGCAAAGCTGCAGCTGACTTGCCTTTGGTCGCCTCAAGCCAATACCGTGTGTGGCGCCACGCCTGGAACAGAACATTCGACTGCAAACGTGTCCGCGACGGATGTTGTCCACGGCTGAACAGCATGGGCTGCGGTGTTGCAGCCACTCAATCCTTCCACCGTAGTTCCAGTGAACCATGAAAACTGTTCTCGTCATTCCTGACGGTGTTGCTGACGAACCACAACCCTCCCTGCATGGTCAGACTCCACTTCAGGCGGCAGCGTTGGACCACATGGACAAAGTCGCGCAACTCGGCGTCGTGGGACGAACCGACAACATTCCCGCCAGCATGCCGTCCGGCAGTGACGTGGGCACGATGTCATTGTTTGGCTACGACACTCTCCGGTTTCACACTGGCCGAGCTCCCATTGAGGCCGCAGCGCAGGGCATTGATCTGGAACCGGGCGACTGGGCCGTCCGCTGCAATCTGGTCACGATTGATCGCGGGCGCATGCAGAGTTTCACTGCCGGCCAGTATCCCAGCGACGCAGCAACCGTGCTGATCGAATCACTCCAGCGCAACAACTGCGGCAACGAACACTGGAAATACCACGCCGGAGTCAGCTATCGAAACCTGCTGATCTATCGGAGTCGGGGTCAGGCGGCACCGTTTGATCGCCACACACAGACCACGCCGCCTCACGATATCACCGATCAGTTGATTGCCGAGCATCTGCCGTCAGGGGCCGGCGGCAGCCAGTTGATTTCACTGATGGCAGAAAGTCAAAAACTGTTCGCGGAAGCTGAAGTCAATACGGCAAGAATCCACCGCGGAGAACTGCCGGCCACGCAAACATGGTTATGGGGGCAGGGCAGTCGGCCCGAGCTGCAGTCATTCCGCGAACGCTACGCGGCTCGCGGCGCCGTCATCACGGCCGTGGATTTGCTCCGCGGCATGGGGCGACTCATCGGCTGGGACGTCATCGAAGTTGACGGTGCCACCGGTTACCTCGACACGGACTATTCCGCCAAAGGGCAGGCGGCCATCAAAGCGCTCCAGCGTGATGACCTGGATTTTCTGGTCGTTCACGTGGAAGCCACCGACGAGGCATCTCACGAGGGCGACGTCGATGCCAAACTGACGGCAGTGCAACAGATCGACCAACACATCGTGGGCCCTGTCCACGACTGGTTGCGGCGACAGGGTGACTATCGACTGTTGATCTGTCCCGATCACCCAACCTACCTGCGCACAAAAACACACAGCCACGGGTACTGCCCGTTCGCAGCCTGTGGTACGGGGATCGAGGCGGACGTCTTCACGCAGTACGACGAAATCACCGCAGCGCAATCGGCACTCGTGTTTCCGGAAGGACACGAACTGATGGGCTGGTTTCAACCGAACAGATAGCGCATCGAGTTGCATCGAGCCGACCAGCAGCGGTGCTGCAGTTCCTGCTGCGCATGAACAGTGGAACCGATCCGCTGCCGGATTTGTTCAGGCACCGTCGAGCAGCAGACCGTCGCGCTGCAGCAGACCAAGGATCGTTTCCACCACATCGGCATGCTGACTCGCAAGATCCTGCTTCTCGCCAATGTCGCGGGACAGATCGTAGAGTCGCCAATCGGCGGGTTCTCCCTGTTCATCTTTTCCTTGTCGATACCTGACCAGCTTCCATTGGTGGTAGCGCACGCCAACCGAAGTGGCGCCTTCCTGACTGGCCCAGTAAAGATATTCGTGCGGCCGCTGCTCCGTTTGTCCCAATAAGGTGGGCACATATGAGATCCCGTCGATCTCGTGCGGTGGAGTGACGCCTGCCAGTTCACACGCGGTGGGCAGAAAATCCTGGAAACCAGAAGGATGGCTGGTGACAGTGCCGGCTGCGATGTGGCCCGGCCAGCGGGCAATCATGGGGACCCGAATTCCACCGTCGTGCATCGAACGTTTGAAGCCCTTGAGTTCACCGTTTGAGTCGAAGAACTCGTGATTGTGTCCCCCTTCATTGTGTGGCCCATTGTCCGACGTAAAGATCACCAGCGTCCTGTCATCGATTTCCAGTTCCTGCAGGAGCTTCATCAGTCGTCCGACATCGGCATCCATGTGACTGATCATGGCCGCAAACCCTTTTTCGGGATTTGGCCAGTCTTTGTCGGCATAGATTCCGTGGCTCGGGATCTCCATTCCGTCGCCCGTGACCCGCCCGCCCTCGTTGTTCGCATGAGGAATCGTCCAGTGGATATGCAGCAGGAACGGATCCGTGTGGTGACGTCGAACAAATCGCAGCGCAGCGTCCGTCATGAAATCGTGCGAATAGCTCACCCGCTTCGATGATACACGGCCGCGACCAGCCGGCACCGGATCGATCACATTTCCGGGCAGTGGAACCTGCCTGTCGTTCTCCCACAAAAATGTGGGATAGAAATTATGAGCGTTGCTCTGATTCAGATATCCGAACCAGTAATCAAATCCGTTGTGGTTGGGGTGGCCCGGATTGTTAATTTCCGAAGGATCGTTGACATGTCCCAGCGCCCATTTGCCAACTCCACCTGTGGCATACCCGGATTTCTTCAGCAGTTTGGCAACCGTGGCCTCCGTGGATGTCAGGCTCCTCGGGCGGTTACCGGTCAGGCCGGTGTGTCCGACATGTTGCCCCATCCACAAAACCAGACGAGAGGGCCGACAGACGGTATGCCCAGCGTAGTGGTCCGTGAATTTCATCCCTTCGGTTGCCAGACGATCGATGTTGGGAGTTTCAATCACCCGCTGCCCGTAGCATCCGAGATCTCCGTATCCAAGATCATCGACCATGATATAAATCATGTTGGGGCGCGAACTGCCTGCTGCGTCCTGAGCACTGAGCTGACCGCACGGCAGAACAAACAGAATCACGATTGCAGCAACACGTATGTTCATGCTCCGGCGCCTTTGCGTGGTCGATGAAACTAAACTCGCGGACCCCCGCCACATGGAAGTCACGACAATCACGAAGACTCAACCAGGCCGCGCCACGGGGAACGGCAATCAGCAATGAACCGCTCGTTCACGTCGCCGGACCGCGCAGGCTCCTGAATGAGAGCAGCCTGAGCACAACGTCCGCATCATCGATTCCGTGGCAGTCAGCCAATGTGACTGATGGCAATTGGCATTTCAACCCTGCGTTGACCAAAGGATATCAATCATTTCCGCGACTGACCTTCCATTGCGCGTGGAGGCCTGCTAACAACCAGAGTGTTCCACGGCAGGTGTGTCGGCGATTCCGATCGGACGCGCGTAGCGAGGCAAAGTGCTGAGTTCCGCCGTGGCCGCTTCCGGGGAATTCCACACGTTGAGCGGCGATTCTCCGTCGAGCACCGAGAGCCACGCGGTTCCACTCCGAAATGCACTGGCGATGGCCTCATCCCTCGAATGAACCAGCGTGTACGTGCCACGGCCTCGGAGGACACAAGCCTGGTCAATCAACACCTGTTGAAACCGCGGCTGCATGCGTCCGGCGACCGCGCAGGCCCCTTCATCGAAGGCCCGTGCGAACAGATGCCTGACGACCACGGCAGCATTGACCTGCCGCGCTGCGATCTGTGCCACGCGGGCCACACCTCCAGGACTCAACGTATAGATGTACCACCCCAGCAGTTTGCCGCGACTGTTGCGCATGATCACCGCAGAGACTTCTCCTGAATCCGGCGAAAGGTAGGAAAGTCGCTTCCACATCCATTCGGCTGACTCCGTTGAGTAAATCGGCTGCACGGAATCGTCCCGCGTGAGTTCCAGCAGGTGTTCGCTGAAGTGATCAGTTGTGAGCGTCTCTGCCACAACTCCGCGGCTCATCGGATCGATCCTGCATCGGAAGCGTCGACACACACTGCCGTCGATCAATGGTGCGGCCACCATTGCCGCGCGACCAGCGAGACCCAAACCGCGACGTTCGCGCAGAAGAGATCCTGCCAGCTGCAACGGCCGCAGAATGCCGATCCAGTTGATGTTGTAAGCTGGCGCGACAAACCCTCCAAGCCTTTCCCAGAGTCGCCTCGTGTTGTGGTTGGCGATATCGCAGATCGTGACATCCTGAGGCCCGTTGAACAGCTCCTTCAGCAGTGCAACTCCGGCCATGGTGCTCCGTGCCTCTTTCGGGACGTGCATGTCCGCTCCGATGGCGGCCGTAATCGTGCGATCTTTAAACAACATTGGTCGTGCGCCGACCGCCAGCATGCCATTCAGGCGGCCACTGGAATCAGTGCTGACCAGACTCGGAATGTTCGGATCAAACCACGGCGTATCGAACAGCAACTGAGGATACAGCTGCGAGAACGCAACCTGCGTGCGTTTTTTCTGCGCCGAATTTCCCCCCGCGTTCATACGCAGGTCGGCCAGCTCCGGGAGGTCCTGAATCGTCAGGTTTCGGATCATCGAGTTTCCATCGTGTCAGAAGTGGATCGACTCAGAATCATGCCGCCTCAAACATAGCGTGTCGGCGAGTCATCAAGCGGGATCGACTGTGAAACTGGCAGGATCCACCCTCGGTATGCAGAGCGTTGTGATCTTTTTACAGCGTGCCTCGGTACTGCCGCGATGTTGCATCACGGCAACAGACCACGAACTCGAAAAGCAACGAAGAGTTCAAACCATCGCCCCACGGCGAAATGCAGGACCGAATTCAGCTCAACTCGTTGCCTGATCAGCAAATGGAGGCAAGAGTCAGCCACCGAAGCTGCCTTTCATGTGGAAGTCACTGTCCACAGGCAGTGATCCGGTGGGCAATTCGCTTCAGGCAGTCCTGATTCAGAAAGCATCGTTCATGGCCGCACGCAAGATCTCGGTATTCTCCACCTGCCCCCAGTCGAAGAACGAAAATCCTCAGGACTATCTGAATCGCGTCAAAACCATCGCACAATGGAGCGAACGCTACGGCTGTCGAGGCATTCTGGTCTATGCCGACAACGGCATCGTCGATCCGTGGCTGGTGTCGCAACAGATCCTGCAGCACACGACGGAACTGTGTCCGCTGGTGGCTGTTCAGCCGATGTATATGCATCCGTATGCCGCCGCCAAGATGGTGGCGTCTCTGGGCCACATGTACAACCGGCGGATCTTTCTCAACATGATTGCCGGTGGCTTCAGGAACGATCTCATCGCGTTGAACGACGAGACGCCGCATGACGATCGCTATCTGCGGCTGGCCGAATACACACAGATCATCAGTCAGCTGCTCAGTTCCGACCGAGGTGTCACGTTCGAAGGCAGCTATTACCAGATTCGCAACCTGAAAATGACACCCGCACTGGCCCCTGAGCTGTTCCCAGGAATCATGATGTCAGGATCTTCGCCGGCGGGAGCCGCTGCAGCGGAGGAAGTCGGAGCCATCGCGGTGAAATATCCACAGCGTGCTGGCGACGAACTGGAAACCGATCAGGAAATCTCCGGATCATCCGGCATCCGAGTCGGCGTGATCGCCCGGGAAACTACTGAAGCCGCCTGGCAGGTCGCTCATGCACGCTTTCCCGCGGATCGTCGAGGGCAGGTCATGCACCGCGTGGCAATGAACGTCAGCGATTCTCACTGGCATCAGCAACTGTCTGAAATGGCCAGGGAATCCGCCGTGGCGGATGACCCATACTGGCTGGGTCCATTCGAAAACTATCGCACATTTTGCCCGTACCTCGTGGGCAGCTACGAGCGAGTGGCCCGTGAACTGAGTCGTTACATGGGCATCGGTCATGACACGTTCATCCTTG
>JBDOMX010000694.1:0-3140 GCA_039831615.1 Planctomycetaceae bacterium | reverse complement strand
GATTCTCCTCGTATTCCAACGAGAGGACGTTGTTGTATTTGAGTTTGCGCAGATGGACCAGGCAGGCCGTCACGTCGAGGTCGCCCTGTCCCAGAATTGTAAACAACTTGCGCTTCTTGCCGTTCGCGTTCAGAGTCTTGACATCCTTGAGATGGACTCCGAACACGCGTTTTCCGATGCGGGCGATGGCTTCAACCGGATCCTCGTCACTGCGAATGAAGTGTCCGGTGTCGACGCAGGCACCGACCTTGGGATGTCGATCCTTGACCATCGTTTCGATGTCGGAAATCTTGTCGTACAAGGCCCGCGGTCCGTGGTTGTGGATCGCGATCGCCACGTCGTACTCTTCGACCAGCTTGTCGAGCAGATCGAAGGTTTTCTTGTTTTTCTTCGGGTTGGCACTCAGGGAAACGATGCCCATCGCCTTGGCGAAATCGAAGGCCGCGCGGGCCTTCGTTTCGTTTTCATCAAAGCCCACGACACCGTAGGCGAGCAGGGTCACGCCGGCGTCGTTCAGCAGAGCCTTTTGTGCTTTCACATGTTTGGGGAGCGTGCCCATTGGGATGTGCTTTGGATAGGCCTCCCAGTATTTCATTCCCAGTTTGACCGTGTGCTGCAGTGCGGTCTTGGCGTCGAAGCCACGCAGCGAGTAACTTTGAACGCCCATCTTGAAGCCGCCGTAAGGGTCGTCGGCACTGGCTTGCGACACCTGTCCGCTGCCCAATACGGCCGTCGCGGCTGCGCAACTTGATTGCAGGAACCGACGGCGGCTGGACTGTTGATTTTCGATCATTTCAGCAGTTCCTTGAATCGTGTCTCGTCAGTGGATGTTGTCTTGTTGTGATCGCTCACAGCGGGGAGCGCCAGGGGTTGCATGGCTGGCCCCTGGACGCGGCCTTCGTATGCGCCCCAGTATACACGCGGGGATCAGCGCGGCACGAGTCCGTCGTGCAAATTCCTGATCGGACTTGTGAATTACGGGAAATTTTCGGTTTCGACGCACGAGCCAGTACCATGCTGCCGATCATAGACTCTGCAAGTGGTATCTCGGAACCAAACGGTTTCGCGAAGCAGATGCAACCAAGCCTCTCACAGCGGATTCAGACGGAAGCAGCACACGTTTTTCGTGGACCCAGATCAGCGTGGGCTCGCTTTCGGATGGCCCGATTCGCGTCCGACTGGATGTGACTCCGCCATCGCAAATCTTGAGAGGATTGTTTCGATAGCCGTGAGTGCCTGTTCGCAGGCCTCACGGCTCTTTTTATTGAGCTGCCGCCGTGGAGTCGACGGTCAGTCTTCCGGCCGGCTGCCGTCGTCGCACATTTTTACGATGCGTGGATCAAATCGCCCGATGGTCTCGACCAGGTCGCTCTGTTGCTGCATGACCGTTTCGATGTCCTTGTACGCTCCGGGGACTTCATCGACGCCTGCCGACAGGACGTGCACTCCCTGGCGTTGGAGGTCGTTGCGCACCTGATTCCATCGAAATGACTGGCGGGCCTTTGTCCGTGACATGCGGCGCCCCGCGCCGTGCGCCGCGGAGTGCAGACTTTCGGCTTGACCTTTGCCGCGAACGATGAAGGCCGGCGAGGCCATCGAGCCAGGAATCACACCCAACTGGTTGAGGCCGGCCGGAGTGGCTCCTTTGCGGTGCACGATCAATTCGCGCCCCAGATGGGTTTCTTTCCAGGCGAAGTTGTGGTGATTTTCCACGCCGGTGATCACAGACGCGCCCAGAAAACGGCTCACCAGGCGGTGAATCACATCGTGATTGGCGGCTGCATAATCGCCCATCAGGTTCATGGCCAGCCAGTATTCGCTGCCAGCCTGCGACTCCAAATCAAGCCAGGCGAGCCGTCCCAGATCCCGGTAAGCTCTGGGCAAACCGGCTTGTGCGATGCGCGAGTACGTGGAACACACGGCGGCACCCACGCCCCGGCTGCCGCTGTGGCTGAGCAGCGCGACGTAGGTCCCGGGTTCCAGGCCGAGCTGTGCGTCCGACAGGCGCAGTGTCCCGAATTCCACGAAGTGGTTGCCCGAACCCGATGTGCCCAACTGCCGCCAGGCTTTGTCTTTTCGCTCGCGCGTGGTGCGGGTGACAGTCCAGTCCTGATCCAGGACGCCGTGGTGTTGGGGTTTTTCGTGTTCGCAACCCATGCCGAATCGCGTGCAGGTTTCGAGCGATTGGCGAAAACTGTGGAATTTGGATTCCAGGGTGTCAGCCGGCAGGTCGAGCACCGACAGTTTCATGCGGCAGGCGATGTCGACGCCCACAGCGTACGGAATCACGGCGCCTTCCACGGCCAGGACGCCGCCGATGGGGAGTCCGTAGCCCAGGTGCGCGTCGGGCATCAAGGCCGCGGCCTGGGCGGCCGGCACACGGCAGGCCTGCCGCATCTGCTGGTGCGCCGCCTGGTCGATGTCCGTACCCCACGTCTGGTATGCAATCGATGTGTTGGTCGGCGGCTGCTCGGTCGCGCACAACGCCGCGGCCAATACTCCAAAACAGGGATCATCGCGGTGGGCCGCAGGATTTTCGACAATCGCCTTCAGTCGCGGTTTCAATTCCCGCTTGGCAAGAGCCTTTGCAGTCATCGCCTCACGGATGGCCGTCGTTGCTGCCCGTAGGCAGTCTGGGGGAATGCCGAGTCGTCGCAGTTGTCCGTTGTTCATGTGCTGCCTCTGCCGTATTTGCCGCCCGGGCCGGTCGGCGTCGCGGATCGCCAGGCACTCAGACACGGCGCGTATCCCTGGGTTCGGTCGATGCGCTCGTCCCTGTGGTTGATGGCTGATCGCCCATTGTCGAGTGGCATCGCTGGCTCGTCAACATGAGTGGTCGTGACGGCGTGAAGGACTGGCGTGAAGGATTGGCGGGTCGGGCAGATTCCGGATCGGCGTTGATTGACAAAGGGGGGGATGGCTGACGAAGCTGAGTCACATGTTTCCGGCATTTCAACCTCATCCGTTGCTACCCGGCGGTCATGTCCAAACACTGGCCGGGGTTTATCTGCCGGCGGCATCCGCGGCATACCGCGCAGTGCCGCACCGGCTGGATTTGGGTGACGGTGACGCGACCGTGTTGCACGAAGATCGCGGTGCGGGTTGGACCACAGGGGCCCCGTTGCTGTTATTGGTGCATG
>JBDOMX010000926.1:0-3144 GCA_039831615.1 Planctomycetaceae bacterium | reverse complement strand
GACCATTCGCCTTCTGCCACGCGGGCGGATGTCCCCACGCTGGCGGCGGCCACGTCGAACGCTGGACTGACCGAAGCCGATCTTGTCATCGAGGCCGCTCCCGAGGACGTCAGGCTGAAAACGGAGCTGTATGCGCAACTTGAGCCGCATCTCAAGTGCACTGCAATCGTCGCCTCGAACTCGTCCAGTCTGCCGATTTCTCAGCTGGCGGCCGGATGGAGCGATCCAGGTCGATTCTGTGGACTCCATTTCTGCCATCCGGTCAGCAAGCGCCCGCTGATTGAAGTGGTCAGTGCGAAAACGACCAGCCCGCAAACCCTCGCCCGAGCGCACGCGTGGGCAGAGTCTCTGGGGATGGCTCCGATTGCCGTCCGTGACAGTCCGGGGTTTGTGCTGAACCGGCTGCTCGTGTTGTATGTGAACGAAGTCCTGGAGCTGCTGCTGGACGGAGTGGACGTTAAGACCCTGGATCGCGCGGCCGCGAACTTCGGCCTGCCGATGCGACCGCTGGCACTCCTTGACGAGTTTGGAATTGACGTGGCCCTGGCGGTTGGAACGTCGTTGTATCGAGCCTACCCGGAACGTGTTGTGCCGTCTGAACTGCTGATCGCCGTGTACAAATCGGGAAGACGCGGCCGAAAAACAGGAGCAGGGTTCTACGAGTCACCAGGCGATGCGGACGCAGGCCGACTCGCTCCGGAGGTTGTTGAGATCATCTCACGACGTCGGCGAACAAGCCCTGTGTGTCCTGATGTTCCTGTCGAAGATCGGCTGAGATTGCCAATTCTGCTGGAAGCGACCCGCATGCTCGAAGAATCGCTGGTCACCGATCCCGACCTCATTGAATTGGTCCTTCGAAACGGTCTCGGACTGACCGAAAACTTTGAGGGGCTGTTCGGCTGGGCAAAATCAACCGGGACCGACACGATCCTTGAGTGGCTCAGGCGACTGCAGCCCCTGGGAAATCGGTTCGAACCAACTCAATTCCTGCGAGATGCCGCTGAACGTCGCTACTGAGGAACGGGCTTTTTGTGGCGCGGTCGGAAGGATCGAAATTCAATTCACTGGGCGCAGGGCTCGCGGCGTCCGGCTGAAGGATTTCAATCAGAAACAAGACACGTTATGCTGCTTTTTTCGACCATCAAATCGCTTGCAGCAGAGATCCATGCGTGTCCATCCGCTCCTAAGACTTTCGATCGTTGTGCTGGGTGTCGTCACCTTTACCGCCGTGGCTGTCAGTCAGCAGGACAAGGATGACGCACAAAGCGTTCGGCCAGGCATCAATGACAATTTCCTCAATGCCGATCTCGACGTGTCTCAGTGGCTGGGTCGATTTGAAGTTGAAAGCCGCGAAGTCTACGCGAGCCGCGAACGTGTGCTCGACGCCTGCGACATCAGGCATGGACAGACGATTGCTGACATCGGTGCCGGCACCGGGTTTTATTCCCGACTCTTTTCCGAGGCAGTGGGTGCAGACGGCTGGGTGTACGCGGTCGATATTGCGCCCCGTTTTCTGCAGCATATCACTCATCGGGCCCGTGACGACGGAGTGCGGAATTTGACCGCGGTCCTGTGTTCAGACCGCTCAGTGAATCTGCCCTCGAATTCGATTGACGTGGCCTTCATCTGCGACACGTATCATCACTTCGAATATCCCTCGGAAACGCTCGCATCCCTTCACCGTGCCCTGAAGGTGGGCGGGACGTTGATCGTCATTGATTTCGAACGCATTCCCGGTGAATCGCGGGAATTCATTATCAATCACGTTCGAGCCGGCAAAGACGTGTTTCAGAGGGAAATCGAGCGATCGGGTTTTCAGTTCGTCGATGAAGTGACGATCCCAACATTCAATGAGAACTACTTTCTGAGATTTCGAAAAGCCGACTAACGTCGTGTCGATCCGTTCGCCTCACCAGTGACCATGACTGACAAACCAGGCGTCGACAGCCAATCGATGTGGTTGCAGCTGGAGCCAGCGAAGTGGTCCGCGGTGGTTGAGGACGTGCCGCTTTCAATCCCGGACAGGTGCTGTGGCAGGACTGGTCAGGCGTGTTCCGGAACCGCCGGCTCAGCTGCGCGATCGAAATGCTCGCGACGAACAACGTCCACAGTCTCCACGCAGGCGGTCACGTGATGATGCGACAACACGTCCTGCCGAAGGAATCTCAGGATGTCGTCGCATGTGTGATGGGGTAGCACGACTTCGATCCGGACTTTCGAATTGGAATCGGCGACACCGTCCTGCAGGTTGCGACGTCCGGCTCCGGAACACGGAAGAGACGTGAATCCTGTTGCCCCACGTTCGACGAATTGTTCTTCAAGCCATTGCTCGATCTCGGCTTCTGCAACCACAGTCAGGCGTCTCATTGTCGCGAGACCACGTTTGCGTGCGGCATGGGCGTTGTCGGCCAGTGGCTGCAGAGTGTTCAGGCCGCGAACCTCAAACGTCAGCCCCTCCTGCTCAAAGTCGCGTTCCATCTCTTCGAGTTTTTCCATCACGCTGTGATCGACCAGTATTGTGTCCGATACGTCGACAATCAGATTACGTTTCTGCACGAGTCCGATCTCTTCGATCTGACGTCGAAATGGAATCCAGTTGCTGAACACGGCTGATTCGCGGGCGAGAATCAGACTCGTATTCGCGTCGATTTCCTGAACTTCGATGTACGGCTTAAACAGTGACCTCAGCGGCACGCCATTCGCGACATGGATCACCATCTTGAGCACAATACCGGCGGCGACACCGATCAGCAGGTCGCTGGCCAGCACCACGACCAGCGTCGTCACGAAGATCGCCAGCTGTTCCTTGCCGATGCGGTAGACGTGTATGAATTCCGTCGGATGCGCCAGTCGGTATCCCGTGTAGACCAGCATGGCGGCCAGAGCCGCCAGCGGAATCTTGTGCAGAATGGTTGGGATCAGAGCCACGCACGCGAGCAGGAACACGCCGTGCCACATGTCGGCGAAGCGAGTACGGGCACCGTTGTCGATATTGGCCTTCGAGCGGACAATTTCCGAGTCGAGTAGCCCGGGGGAATTTCACCCCCAGGCCCTCACAGAACCGGACGTGAACCTCTCGGCTCATCCGGCTCTTATTGTCCGGTCGCAGGACGAATCCTGCGGCTCTACGTTTGTCATGAACTC
>JBDOMX010000078.1:0-3146 GCA_039831615.1 Planctomycetaceae bacterium | reverse complement strand
GATTGGACTGGAACGGCTGTTCCTGTGCCAGTGCCTGTACAGCTTCGATAATCTTCGCGTGCTGATCATCACTGACAACGGCAATCAGCTGCGTTCCATCAGCGCTGGCTCTGAATGACACGTCCGGTACGGCAGCGGTCACGACCGAACGGATATTTTCCAGATTACGTTGGTCGACTGCATAGAAACGGACCTTCAGACTGTCATGTGCGGCCGCGGCAGTGATCTGAGTCAGCAATCGGGCGATCTCTTCGTGCTGGGCCGGTGTCGCTTCCACCATCAGCTGACCGGATTGAGTCCCGGAGGTGATCACAGCAGAGGGGACGAGGCGTTGCAGTACCGACGATGCGTCGGATCCGGCTTTCGCAACCGAATAGAACTTCAGGACTCGGTTCGACCTGAACGGCTGTTCGGCACTCAGCTGTTCCAGCGTCTGAGCAATTTTCTCATGCTGTTCGTCGGTCACATGGGCTATCAGTCGCGTGCTGTCCGTACTGACGGTGAAAGTGACCTCGGGGACGATCGACGTCAGCGCTGACTGCGTACTTGAGACCGTCGCAGGGTTCACATCGTAGAACTTCAGTTGACGTTCCGTGTCGCCGGAAGCCTCTTCAAGCTGAGTGATCACCTGCACGATACGCTGATGGTCGTGCTCAGTGGCCTCGACCAGCAGCTGGTTGGGCTGCGATCCGGCGTTGACGACGGCCGACGGCACCATTCGTTGCAGCACGCTCGCTGTATTCGCTCCGCTCCTGTCAATTGAGTAGACCTTGAGCAGGCGATTGGAATTGAACGGCTGCTCGCTGGCGAGTTGTTCCAGCGTCTGCACAATTCTTTCGTGCTGTTCACCCGTGACATGCGCAATCAATCGTGTGTTGTCAGTGCTGGGCGTGAGAGTGACTTCCGGGACTACTGACCGCAGAGTTGTCTGCGTGTTCGACAGAGTGGCCGGGTCCACGTTGTAAAATTGCAATTGACGTTCCGTGTCATCGGAAGCCTCTTCAAGCTGAGTGATCAACTGTACGATGCGCTGATGATCGCGCTCAGTGGCCTCGACCAGCAGCTGATCTGGTTTGCCGCCGGAATTGACCACGGCGGCGGGCACCATGCGCTGCAGCACGCTGGACGTGTTCGCGCCGCTGTCGGTCGTGGAGTACACTTTGAGTGTCCGATTTGAACTAAATGGCTGCTCCACATCCAGTTGCTGCAGCGTCTCCATGATCCTCTCGTGTTGCGCGCTGGTGACGTGTGCAATCAACCGCGTGTTATCCGTGCTTGTCGTGAGTGTGACTTCCGGCACCACTGACGTCAGAGTGGTGCGGATGTTGCCGATTGTGGCAGGGTCGACATCGTAAAATTTCAGTTCCCGGTCACTGTCGCCTGCCGCATGCTCCAGCTGACTGATCAGCTGCTCGATCTGCGCGTGATCAGATTCCGTTGCTTCAATCATTAATTGAGCGGGCTGCGATCCGACGTTCACAACTGCGGAGGGCACCATGCGCTGCAGCACGGTCGAGGTGTTGGTTCCGCTCTTCGCAATCGAATACATTCTCAGAACTCGAATGGATTCGAAAGGATTCGCTTCGGCGATCTGTGCGAGTGTTTCTGCGATCTTTGCGTGCTGATCCGAGGTGACTCTTGCGAACAACTGCGTGCCATCGCTGCTCAGCAGCAGTGACACTTCGGGAACGGCCGCATTGAGCACGTTTTGCACACTGGGTGCCGTCGACCTGTCGACGGTGTAGAACCTGAGTGTTTGTTCCTGTCTTGCAGCGGGCGATTTTTCCAGTTGGGCGAGCGCTGCCTCAACATTCGCTTTTGTGTTTTCGTCGACCGTGGCGATCAGTGCGCGGCCATTTCGGCCAATCATGAATTGTGTCCCGGGTGCGACGGTGGACAATACACTTGTCGCCGTGTCGACGTCGATTCGACTCACGTCAAATGCCGTCACAGTGAGTTTGCCCGAGGCGTCCCTCAGCCCATCGACGATCCCCTGAATCACCGCCTGGTCATCGGCTTGCGCCCAGGCCATCAACTGGTCATTCGCAATGACCAGACGCGCACGCGGAACGGACTCCGAGATGATCAGCCTGAGCTCTGTGCTGGACGCCCCTCGCACCGAATACACTTTGAGTTCTGAAGTGTGCGGGTGCTCGGCATCTGCCCGTCTCAGATCCTCAATGAACTTCCTGATTTGTTCCTGATCTTCAGTCGTCGCCAGGATCGTTAACGTACGAGCATCGGGATCAACGACAGCCATCGCACCAGGAAACGCTCTTTCAAAGAATTCGCGAACGCGGTTTGGATCACCCTGAGATAATGGGTAAACAGCCGGAATCCGCTTTCCGACCTCGGATACCCTCAACGTCTCCAGCAGTTCCGCAACTTTCTGGTGATCTTCCAGTTGGCCTCGAATGATGAACGTCTCAGCCGTGTCGTCGCGAATGACAGTGACTTGCGGAACCTCCTGATTGATCAGCGACAGAATTGTTTCGACGTTGAGACCTTTAACCGGATAGGCCATGAGTTTGATTTCGCGGCCGTCGGGGATTTCCTCATCCAGCTGCCGGATTGCTGACTTGATTGTCTTCTGCATCGCGGGTCGGGCGCGAACAAGCAATCGTGATGCCCGCGAATCCACGTTGATCGTGGCGTCGGGAAAAATCTCCCGGAGCACTTCGGCCACACTTTCGGCCTCGACTTTAGAAATCGGATAGACCACGAGCGATGGCTTTTGATCGGCCGGGATATCTCGGTCCAGCTGAGCCAGCACGGTATCCACGATTGTATGCTGAGACGGTTTGGCCCAAATGATCATTTCATCGGGTTCGCCACCGGTGAGCACCTGCAGTTCGGGCATTTCCTCGGTCAGCCCCTGCAGCACTGTGCTAAACCGAGCTTGCTGTGATTTGGTGACACCGTAGACCCTGAGTGTCCTTGCCTCCTGCTCCGGAGCTGCGGATTCCAGTTTGACCAGTGTCTCCTGCAGGATCCTGTGATCTGACTCAGATGCGACGACCGAGAGTCGCTTTGACTCCGGTTCGTGCTTGATGGTGACGCCGGAAACGATCGAGCTCAGAATCCCGACGGCGTATTCCCCGTTGACCCGCCCCAGAGGGTAGTACTGCAGTTGCGGCAGTTCTCCT
>JBDOMX010000065.1:0-3147 GCA_039831615.1 Planctomycetaceae bacterium | reverse complement strand
AATTGTCAGGTTCGTACCCGTTCCGTCGTCACGCGGCGTGATGCGAATGGCGTCCACCGCAGCCGTGTTCGCGGCTTTCGCCATCTCCAGTGTCCTGTATGGAGATTCGACAGTACCTGGTCCAGCGAACGTGGCATTGGGGTCGACATAGTTGATGAACCACGGCAGACCCGTCTTCGCATTGATCTCAGCAGACGAAACGATCGTAGTTTCCAGATTCGTGTGGATCGTGTTGGTTCGTCGAACCGGATCAGTCAAACGCTCACGCACTGTCTTTGGCCGCAACACTCGACGTTGTCGAATCTGTGGAATCGAGTAAGCGATGTTGACCCAACTGTTCGTCCCAAAGACTTCGTCGTTGGTATAGTACGCATTGACCTCCAGCGATTCAGTGGCCTGAAGCTGAAACTGCAGCGACAGACCCAGGGCTTCCTCAGCACCATGTTTACTTGTCAGGTAGTAGGATCCCCCGAAGAATTTAAATCCGCGACGTCCCAGCCACGGGATCGGTGTGCCAATTTTCCAGTCCAGGCCTTGATAAACATTCTCTCGAGTTTCGCTGAACGAACGCACCACGTTGTGTCCGGCCAGAGTCAGCCCCGACAACGCGGTCCTGGAACTCAATACACCGTCGGAACCGGTGTTGACGTATCCGTTCATAATGAAGTCGCAGTACTGGCTCAGGCTTTCAAATCCAAACCCGATGCGCGAATAGTTGTCGCCCAGCAGTGCCGTGCTGTCGTAGTCACCGAAGAAGTTCACGCCGAGGATTCGATTGGCAACCTCGTCATAGTGCCGCAGGATCGCTCCAAAGTTGTAAATGTCGTTGCCGTCGGCTGTCAGCGACGCGGAGATGCTGCCGGCGAGAATGTCGGTGTTGTCCACGAGGTGACTGGGAATGAACGCATTGAATCGTGTGTACGAATCCTGCATCCCGATGCTGTCGTCAATGGTCTGATCGAATGTGATCTGAGGACCGAACAACGGCTGCTGGAATCCCTGGGCGCCCATGATTGGCTCTGTGACACCCGCACTCTGCTGCATGAATTGACCTGGATCGATCAACGGTGAGGCGTTTCCGCCGTTCATGTTGACCTGGCCGGCGGCGTCACCGCCGTTGAGATTGACCTGCCCGGCTGCTTCGCCGGCATTGGCATCCACCGCATTGGTGCCAGGAGGCGGAGAGATTCCGTTCTGGACGACGCCAGGAGTTTCGTCCTGCGGCGTGGAAGCCATTCGAAAGACGCCCGGCTGGTCTCCCACCGAGACATTTGCCGCCACACCAAGGGCAATGCAGCTGGCAGTAAGGCAGAAAGACGCGAATGTTCGTGTCGTTTTCATCGGTTGTTCCGATCGATCCGTAATTGCAGACGATACCGGTTGTAGCGATACGCGCGGTTATCCTTTTCGATCGGAACTCCACCCACGGTTGGTTGAGTTAAAATTTGCGGGTTGTGGCGATTCTTTCGGATTTTCGGTTCGCACTGATTGCTGTTAACTCGTTCATTCCCATTGAGTTATGCTGGTCTTGCCCAAATCGGCCGATCCAAATCGCTGTCTACCGAAAAACAAAGCTGCCGATTAGTGGGACCGATCGGCAGCTCCTGCCGCAGACAATGGCCATAAAAAAACGTCCCGGCTGCGATCGCAGCCGGGACGTTGACTTCACGGGATCTAATGTCTGCTGTCAGAGCGTCCATCCTTCGCGGTATTCACGATGGACATACTGGTTGACGTCTTCGATGTTCGGGCTCACCAGCTTCTTTGCATCCCATTCAATACGCTGGCCCTCAGCCACTCGCAGAGACAGGTTGCCAATCAGGATGGTCTCAGTGAGCCGACCCGCGTATCCGAAGTTCGACATCGTTCCTGGCTTGTAGTCACCGGCGATCGTATTGACGAACTCCCACTTCTGTCGCTGATCACCGCTGCCATTGAAAGGAATCCGAGGCAACGTCTGCTCGGGCTTCTCGTAGTCTGAAAAGTCGTCTTCCGGCAGCAGGAAGTACTTCGCGCCATAGTCATTCGCGGAGAACAGCAGGCCATCGGTGCCGACAGCCAGCATCCCGCTGTTCTTCTTGCCGCCTTTGCGCTGTTCGGCGATGCGATCCCGGTAGCTGGCCGGCAACTGGCTGGTCAGTTCTTCCGGTGGCAGTTCCCCGCCGTCGTACCAGTGCAGGTCACACGGGACCATGCCCTCACGTTCCGGGAATTCAAACTTGAGGTGGCTGCTGGAAGGAAACGTTTCATTCTCGTACAGCCCCGGATTCTTGAGGGCAGTGATCGCAATGGGATCAAACAAATGCAGCGCCATGACAGGCAGATTCGTGGTATGGCACGCCATATCGCCCAAAGCACCTGTTCCAAAGTCGACCCAGCCACGCCATTTGAAGGAGTGGTAGACGCCCTCTTTGTAGGGCCGCATGGGAGCGGGGCCGATCCACGAATCCCAGTTCAGATGCTCTGGCACGGGATCTTCTCCTGCCGGTCGTCCGACAGCTTGAGGCCAGACCGGACGATTTGTCCAGACGTGAACGGATGTCACGTCGCCAATTGCTCCGGATCTCAGCACTTCCACGGCTTCACGAAGTCCGTCTTCAGATGTGCCCTGATTGCCCATCTGTGTCACGACACCTGATTCCGCTGCCAGTTCCCGCAAATGACGGGCTTCGAAGATCGACCATGTCAACGGCTTTTGGCAATACACATGTTTGCCCATCTTCATGGCCATCGAAGCAGCAGCCGCATGATTATGATCGGGTGTGCTGACCGTCACCACATCGACGCGATCACCCAGCTTGTCCAGCATCTCCCGATAGTCCGAATAGGACTCCGCGCTCTTGAATTCGCGCTCCTTCTTCTGCAGGGTATTTGCATCAACGTCACAGATTCCAACGATCGAGACTCCCTGGTCATAGATGTGGCTGGAATCGCTGCTGCCTTTTCCACCGACACCAACGCACGCGGCGCTCAACGACTGCAGTGCTGACCGCGAAGCTTTGAGCTGCGTCTGACCACCCACCCAGCAGGCCGCGCCCAGCGCAGCGGACTGACCGATAAACTGACGTCGATTCGTATTTCGGGCCATCGAGTTCTCACCTGTGAACGTGTATCAATGAGGAACGAAAAACGACAAACCGGGAATTC
>JBDOMX010000346.1:0-3156 GCA_039831615.1 Planctomycetaceae bacterium | reverse complement strand
AGGAAGGCAGCGCCGTGCCGTTCTCCTGAGCGCCCAGCCCCAGCAGCATGGTGGAATCGAGGCCGCCGCTGAGATAGGAACAGATGGGAACTTCGCCCACGAGACGTCGACGCACCGCCCCACGCAGTAGCGACTCGTACTCCTCGACGGCGTCGTTCGGGTTGGCAAATTTGCGTTCTTCGCCCTGAGCCGGGAAGTCGAAGTCCCAGTACCGTTGCAATTCGACTTGCCCGTCTCTGACGCGCAGGAAGTGCCCGGGAGGAATCGACTTGATGCCGCGAAAACAGGTTCGCGTATTGCTCATCACGAAGAAATTGAAGAAGTAGTCGATGCCTTTCAAGTCGGGCTGCGCCTCGATCATTCCCGATGCCAGCAGCACCTTGGCTTCCGACCCCCACAGCAGCCAGCCGTCCACCTCTGCATAAAACAGCGGGATGATCCCAATGCGATCTCTGGCCAACAGCAACTCGCGCTGTGTGGAATCCCAGATGGAAACCGCGAATTGTCCCCGCGCCTTTTCCAGTGCGCCTTCCTTGAGGTCTTCGTAAAGGTGAACCCAGGATTCGGTATCACAGCGAGTCTTGAAGACATGCCCTCGGGCCATCAATTCGGATCGAAGCTCCGAGTCGTTGAACAGCTCACCTTCATACGCAACCCAGACGCCGTCGGTTTCGTTGCTCATCGGCTGACGACCGCCGGCAATGTCGATGATCGCCAGTCGTCGATTGCCCAAAGCGATTCCCGGTTCGATGTAAACTTGCTCATCGTCGGGACCACGATGCGCGATCGATCCCGTCATCGCCAGTAGCCGCTGTCGAGGAAACTCGCGCTGGCCAATCAGATCGAGCGCGCCTGCGATTCCACACATCGTTGTACTCCGGATGAAATGCCGACCATCGCATGAGGTCGATCTCCTGAAGGCGATTCCCATCAGGGTCCCGGCCGATTCCTCGACCCGCGTCAGCAGAGGCTCTCGTTTGAACAGGCAAGACTGCATCGTTGACAGCTGGCGACGTAAACGTCTTGCAAGGAACCGTTCCGGCCGATTTCATGTTTCAAGTTGAACCAGCTCAAAGGCGTTCGCAATAACCATCATCGATGACCGCGAAGCTTTCGCAACCGTCATGCACCTCGCAATCCCGCATTCAGGCGAGATTCCGCGAATCCCAGGCCCCAAACGGCCCCAACCAAAATAGTGCAGCTCGTCTTTCGTCTGTGCAGCGGCCAGGAACCTGCCGCTCGACACAACGTAGTGAACATTTCAACAAGTGGTTCCATTCACGGGGGCAGGTCAACCGGGCATGCAAGCGGAAGCGGCAGGGATGATTGACGGGCTGTTTTCCTCGTCTGAGTACCAAACAGGCAGTCGAATCGACGTAAGTCTAAGTACACCCGGAGGGATTCGAACCCCCAACCCTCGGTTCCGAAGACCGATGCTCTATCCAATTGAGCTACGGGTGCCCCGTGGGAGACAGTCTAACGAAAATCAATCGAATCACAAACAACACGGCCGCCGCCCAGCAACGCATCGCGTTACACCACAGGTCACCCCCGGATGGCATCGAAGGGAATGGTGCTGGCAACGATTTCTCCGGACCGATACGATCAACGCTGGAATGCGCACTGAGCACGCGACTGCGTCGCGCAACATATCGCTGAATCGCGGGGAGTGGACCGTGTCGCACAACTGGCGGAAACGACGAACACTACATGTTCCCATCTGGACCAGCGTCGTACTGTTCACGCTGAACATCACGCTGCTGGTCTGCTTTATCGTACTCCTGTTTCAGGAGTCCTTCAGCGGTGCATTGACCACCGGCACGATCGCCATCTCACTGGGACTGCTGGGGCTCATCTTCTACCTGTTCCTGACGATTAAAGAAATCCAACTGAATCGTCGGCAAGCCAACTTCGTCGATAGCGTCACTCACGAATTGAAAACTCCGATCGCCTCTCTACGACTGTACCTCGAAACTCTGCAAATGCGGCAGCTCGAAACCGAGCAGCGGAACGAGTTTTACGGCATCATGGAGAATGAAATCCAACGACTTGATCACTTGATCGATCAACTGCTCGAAGTCGGCAGACTCGATGCCATCGGACATCAACTGGAACCGGAAGATGTCGAACTGGAACCCCTGCTGAGGCGATGTGCTCAAACCGCATGTGCGCACCACAAGTGTGAGGTGGATGGAGTTTTCACTTTTGACGTCCAGCCGATTGTCGTCCATACCCGCCCCTTGTTACTGGAGATGATCTTCGGCAACCTGTTGGACAACGCCGTGAAGTACTCACCAAACAACACCAAAGTTCACGTCGAATTAAACGTCGACTCACCGGGGCGGATCCTTGTCCGCATCTCCGACAATGGGATCGGTGTCCCCCCGGAAATCCGCAACAAGGTATTCCGAATGTTCTATCGCGGTGGCCAGGAACTCGAACGCAGCCACAAAGGGACAGGACTGGGACTGTACATCGTTCGCACACTGGTCCACATTCTCAAAGGCAAAGTGTCCGTCCATAATCGTGACGAGGGACAGGGAAGCATCTTTGAAGTGGAGCTACCGGGAGAGGCCATCCCATGAGGATCTTAATCGTTGAAGACGAAGACGCTCTGGCTAAGGGCCTCAAATTCAACTTCGAACAAGAAGGATATCAGGTCGCTGTTGCTGCCGACGGCCCCTCTGGACTGCAGACCTTTCGGCAAGCCGTGCCTCCCTTTGACCTGGTCATCCTCGACCTGATGCTGCCCGGCATGAGCGGTTACGAAACGTGCCGCAATATTCGTCAAACCAATCAGCAGATCCCAGTACTCGTGCTCAGCGCTCGCACATTGAGCCAGGACAAAGCACTGGCCTTCGACGCTGGCTCCGACCAATACATGACCAAACCGTTCGCGCTGCCCGAATTACTGAGTCGGGTCAGGAATTTGATTGAACGCCACTCCCATCCTCAACCCACGCCCGCTGCACGCAACACAGCGACCCCCGACATCTATGCGTTCGGCGACCAGATCACTGTTGACTTCAGCCGGTTTCAAATCGATGTCCGTGGCCAGAGCTTTGATCTGACGACCAAGGAGCAACAATTGCTGCGGTACCTGATCGCCCACGAAGGACTTGTCGTTTCCCGCTCCCAGATCATGGAAGACGTCTG
>JBDOMX010001219.1:0-3162 GCA_039831615.1 Planctomycetaceae bacterium | reverse complement strand
GGCCCAACATCGTCTTCATTCTTGCGGATGACCTTGGCTACGCAGACATCGGTGCGTACGGAAACAAAGTGAATCGCACGCCAAATCTTGACCGCATGGCACGTAATGGTCTGCGTTTGACGGACTTTCATACCAAAGGAGCCAATTGCTCACCAACACGTGCAGCCATCCTGACGGGACAATACCAGCAACGCTGTGGCATCGAGGGAGCGCTGGGTGAAGGTGCAAAGGGATTGCCACAACAGACAATCACAATCGCCGAAAGATTGCGCGACGCCGGTTACGTGACCGGCATGATGGGAAAGTGGCATCTCGGATACGGCCCGGACAACGGCCCGACGCAGCACGGATTTGATGAGTTCGTTGGTCATCTTCACGGGGCGACTGACTATCTGTCGCATGTCGACAAATACGGGCGAATGGATTGGTGGCACAACGAAGAACCGGTCAACGAAGAAGGCCACAACACGACGCTCATCACCCGTCATTCCGTCCGGTTTATTCGAGAGCACGCTGACAAGCCGTTCTTTCTCTTCGTGTCGCATTCCGCGATCCATTTTCCGTGGCAGTCAACGACGGACAAAGCCCATCGCGTGGCGGGGCAACGTTACGAAGGAGCCGTGGGCAAACTGGGCCCGCCCGCCGCTGGTCCTGTGCAACCGGTAGTGCAGTCGATGATCGAAGAACTGGATGCGAGCGTCGGCGAGATTCTGGCTGCGATCAAAGAAGAGAATATTGAGAAGCGAACACTGGTGTTCTTCACCTCAGACAACGGCGGGATCATCAGAATGGCAGGCGTCCCCATCGTCCCCGCGAACCGCATTTCTGACAATTCGCCGTGGCGCGGGCAGAAGCACGGACTGTACGAAGGCGGCCATCGAGTGCCGGCGATCGCCTTGTGGCCGGGTCATATCGAGGCCGGTTGTGTTTCGAACGAGCCATGTATGACTGTCGACCTGATGCCGACATTCCTGGCTTTATCGGCTGTGAAGGCTGGGAAAACCGACGGAGTGTCTCTCGCTTCACTTTTACTGCAGAAAGGGCCGCTTCCGGAACGCACCATGTTCTGGCGGAACGGAGCATCGAAAGCCGTGCGTTGGAAGCATTGGAAGCTCGTCAGGATCCACGACGGCCCGTTTGAACTCTACGACCTGTGTCAAAAACCGGCCGAACACCCGAAGCATAACCTGATTCGCAATCGAACAGACATCTCAAACGACCTTCGCGATCGTTTGCGGAAGTGGACGGTTTCAGTAGCCACGTCGGAAGCAAAGGCAGAAAGAACCAGACCGGAAACGCATCGCGAATCTCCCATCATGCTCGCTGGAGACTGGGTGCCGGAGAATCCGCACCAGATCGACTACGAAAAACTCCCGCGCGTCACTGCAAAACACGCGATCATCAGTGACGTCCGGGACCACGCTGGCACTCGTGTTCACCAACACGCGTATCTGGCCCATCATGACGGCCGCTTCTGGGCCATGTGGAGCGATGGTCCAGGAGGGCCGAGGGCTGGCGTTACTCCGGAGCAACACCGCAATGTCGTGCCCGCTCACGATATGCCGGGCACTCGCAATTCCTTTGCCACGAGCGAGGATGGATTGCTCTGGAGCAAACCTGCGGATCTAACCGGTCCGCCGCGGAAGAACGGTTATGGCTGGATCGCCCGCGGTCTGTGGAAACGCGACGGCGAACTGCTTGCTCTCTCCAGCCATTTCGACGCGCCCGGATACGAGGGCCTTGGACTGAGTCTCGAAGCCTTTCGCTGGAACAGTACGAAATGGGTGGCGCACGGCACGGTCCTTGGCGACGCCATGAACAACTTTCCCCCGAAGCGTCTTCCGTCGGGGGAGTGGATGATGACACGCCGCGATCACCAGCGACAGGTCTCCGTCATGATCGGCGGAACGAAGGCTTTTGATGACTGGCGCATCAACCCGCTCGCCGGGTACGACGGCAACGGTCGCCCCGAGGAGCCATACTGGTACATCCTCCCCGATGGCAAAACCATCGCCGGCCTCATACGCGACAACGGACGCTCGAAGTTTCTGCTTCGCACCTTCTCCCGAGACAATGGCAAAACCTGGAGAAACATCCACCGCACCAATTTTCCGGATGCGACTAGCAAGTTCTTCGTTCATTGCACCAGCCGCGGCTACTACGTGATGGTGTCCAACTCGAATCCTCGGAAGCGAGATCCGCTGACGCTTGCTATCAGTCAGGACGGCGTCGTTTTCACCAAGCTCTTCTGGCTGATTGGCGGACGTCACGTCGACTATCCCCACATCATCGAGCACGACGGACACCTGCTGATCGCGTTCTCCGGAGCCAAGCAGACGATGGAAGTCATGCAGGTGTCGCTGGACGAACTGGAGCGACTGACCATGCCGGAGTCGGTGGAACTTGCCGAACACCTTCCGCCTGTCAAACAGTCTCCTCAGCAACCGCAGCCGCACTGGATCGATCTTGGGGACGAAGGGAAAACGCTTTACGCCACTGCGGATCTGGTCGTTCCTGAACTCGGCCAACGAGCCTCGTTTTCATTGGCCACCGTCAGCGGCGCAGAACGCGTTGTAATTGGAATCGATGAAAAAGGGTGCCTGACCGCGCACCTCTACAAGGAGACGGTGACAGGACTGAAGCTGGAGCCCGGAAGTCAACATTCACTTCTGATCCGGCTTCACAGTCATCGCGAAAAACCAGACGAGCTGTTCGTTCAACTCGGTTCCCTGGGAGAAATCCCCGCCGAACCAGAAGGCTGGACGCTGTCCAGCACGAAGGGCATCAGCGATGCCAATTTGTCCCGCGTAGTCCTGCATAGTGACGCCGACGATTCTGCCGGATTCAGCAATGTCCGCGTCGCGCTGACTCGCGAAGGACTTGCAACAACGAAAGTTGTCTCCAAGAGAGCCGACAACACCGCGGCAGAACTCGATTTCAAAGCTGTGCTCGCGTGCTTTCGGAGTGGGACTGTCACGATTCCGGACAGCCGAAGGATGAACTGACACCGCAGGACAGGCACCGGACCATCGCTAGCGTCACACTGACACGTGACTTTGTTGCCCATCCGTCATCCAACAGCTGGTGACGGCGATAAGTGGTCCAGGGTTACAGTATCTCGGCAACCATACCGTCGCTGTCAGCAAAGCTTTCTGTGCTGAC
>JBDOMX010000223.1:0-3164 GCA_039831615.1 Planctomycetaceae bacterium | reverse complement strand
GTCAGCGGATCGGCGTGGTCGCTCAGGACCCCGCCATCTTCAACCAGACCGTCACGTACAACGTGTCGCTCAACCGACCCGGGATTGGCCTTGATCAGGTCATCGAGGCCGTTCGTTTGGCTGGGCTGGAGCAGTTTATTAATGAATTGCCGGAACGGTTCGATACGATGATTGGAGAGCGGGGCGTCGATTTGTCCGGGGGGCAAAAGCAACGGCTGGCAATCGCCAGAGCTCTTGTCGGGAATCCGGATCTGATCATTCTTGACGAAGCCACCAGTCACCTGGATACCGAGACGGAGCGGGTGATTCAGGAAAATCTGCATACCGCTCTGGCCGGACGCACGGTCGTCCTGGTAGCGCATCGGCCACGAACGATACGTGAAGCGGACTACGTGTTCGTCCTGAGTCGGGGCCGGATTGAACAGTCCGGCACGCACGATGAATTGCTAAGAACAAGCGAATGGTATTCGCGGTTGTGGCAGGAACGTCATGCCCGACCTGGCGCAGACCCCGCCAACGGCGTCCTGCCGGAAGTCCTTCCCGCTTACAGCGAATCAGAAGCAGCCGACACTCTCTGAGAATCAACATGCGCACCCATGTGGTCCACAACCTGAAAGACTGTGCCGAATATCGCCAGGCGATGGAGGTCAAGCCAGCCAATACTGCCCGTCGGAGCGGTTTTCTGCTGTTAGCGCTGCTGGCAGCGGCCGTGGCATGGTCATGGATGACTCAGGTGGACCTGGTCGTGCGAGCACGCGGGCTGGTGCGACCAGTCAGCCAGACGTCAAAGGTCATCAATACAACCGACGGTCAAAAGCTCAGTGCCACCATCGGAAGTCGCGTCACAGAAGTTCATTACCGTGTGGGCGACCGCGTTTCCCGCGGTGATCTGCTGGTACGGCTCGACACCGGGCATCTTGACAACGACATCATTCGGCAGCAGCGGGCGGTCAAGACGGCTCAGGCGCAATATGCACGACTGCTGGAGATTCAGGAGTTGGGCAAAAGCGAGTATGAGGTCAACAAGGCAAAGCTGGAAGCCGAACTGCAACAGGCCGAGACACAAATCCAACTGGAAAGTGAAAGACGGATCCTGCAAACACGTGTCGCGGAAGCCACTCTGAAGCAGATGAATGCCGGTAAAGCTCGTGCTGACGAATTGCAGGCAGCTAAGGCGATCTCGGTGGCAGACTACGAAATGGCCGTGGTGAAACTTGCCCAGGCCCAGGAAACACTCGCAAAAGCGCAACTGCCCGTGAACGAGCAACAACGGGTTATTGTTCAGCGTACGATTTCTCTGGAGGAAAAGAAACATTCAGTGAGGGAATCCGAGTTGTCGCTGCGGCTCGAAATGAAGCAGGGGGAAATCAACACGACCGAACTTGAACTGGCCAATCTCCAGTTGGAGAAGCAGCAATCAGAACTCCGCGCACCCAGTGACGGTGTTGTCATCACGGGGAAAATTAAGGTCGGAGACACGCTGGAGCAGGGGAAGACCGTCATCGAACTGGCCGACGCCGGAGACTTCATTTTTGAGGCCTGGATCCCAACTGAAGACGTCGGGCATCTTTCTCTTGGGCTGCCGGCAAATATCAAGCTGGATGCCTATCACTACCAGACCTATGGAACGGCCAGTGGCAAAGTCACGTTTGTTGCTCCGGATTCCAGGCTGCAGGGCCCCAGTGATCGTCAGGTGGCCGCCTATCAAGTCAGAATCGAAATGAGAGACCATGAGCTAAAACACAATTCGTTACGAGGTGACGTCAAGCTTGGAATGGCCGGCAGCGTTGAAATCGTGACGGAGCAGCGGAGTCTGTTGACAGTGTTTTTCCGACGTATCCGCAGATCCATCAGTCTTGGCTGACATCCGTCAGCAGGAAGGACAACCATCTGGTAAATACTTGCACCAACTCCTGTCGCCATGAACACATCATCTACCAGCAGGAGAATCACGGTATGACAGATGTCCGCACTAATTGAATCACTTTTGGGGGTTGTCGGATGTTCACACGTAGTGAATGTTACGGCGCCGCGGTTTTCTCTTCGAAAGAAGGAGAAGTTGAAATGAAGAAGTTTGAATTGAACGGGTTTGCTGAGATGACCAGTGAGGAAGCGCAAGCTGTTGAGGGCGGATGGCACATCCTGCGCCTAATCAAAAGGACGATTTTTAGTGCCCTTTTCAGGTTCTTTAGTCGTCGCTAATCGCAAGCAGTTTACGGCGTTCGCCCATCGAATTGATGGGCGAACGCCGCTGCCTGATGTGGCAATCCACGTATCGTGAATTCCATGGGGTATTCGTGCTCCTGGAATTCACGTTTCGATCGGAATCATCAGAGAAGCTCAATCGACAATGACAGAGTTTGCTGAAAGCCGTCAAGGGTACTAACCGACCGGAATTCGCTGGCCATCGACACGGCCGCGCCAGTTCGAATTGTTACGGAGGCACTGTCGGCTCCAAAGCCCGGTGATGACTGGCGTTTGACCAACACCCATCGTCGAAGACTGAAGCATGACCACGCACTGCATCGTCATACGTGTCACACTCCCTCCAGGCTTCGCGTGCAATGTTGCTGGAAACGTTTAGGATTGTGGAACAGTGGCTGTTGACCACACTCCAGATCTGGCGTCTGTCTTCCATTCTCGGTGCCGGACGTGTGCCGCAGCTGGTATGCTGAGTGTGCAGAAGCTGTGGCGTTCAATTTGCCGGCCGTACACGCCCGTATCCGGGCAGCCTCCCGCAGGAATCGGAACTATTGTGTGAGTGTGAACTGTCAGGGTGAGGGATTCCAGTCGCACCATCCGTCACAATGACTTTCCACGCGACCAACAATTAACAGCGGCGGAACGCGACTATGAAACGACGTCAATTCCTGCAACTCGCCGGCATGAGTTCAATTGCTGCCACCGGCACGTTTGCCGCCGAGGATCCAGCCGACATGACTGCGCGACTTGACCAGGAACTGCTGAAAGCCCGCAACGGCAACCGCTCCACGGTCGTCTGTCAGCATGGTCTGGTCTGTGCCAGCCAACCGCTGGCAGCCCAGGCAGGGATCGACATTCTTAAGGCTGGCGGCAATTGTATCGATGCCGCGATCTGTACCAATGCCATGCTGGGCCTGACTGAAGCCGCCAGCAACGGAATCGGAGGCGACCTGTTCGCCATC
>JBDOMX010000572.1:793-14187 GCA_039831615.1 Planctomycetaceae bacterium | reverse complement strand
AAGCCAGCCAGCACACGCTGGCTGCGAAAGATGCCGGACGCAACTGCCTGCGACCGTAGCAGTGTTCGAGGAGTCGTGGCGGGTTCTGGCTCGCGGGAGCAATGGAATATGGGCTCTCGTATCGAATCCGCATTTCCTGTCCGTGTCGGACCGTAGTCCAGGTCGTGCTCGGTTGCGTAAAAACGCGATTCGCGTTCGTTCGTGGTTCCGCTGCCCACAACACGTTTCGAGTGCATCGGACGTTCACAACCAATCGACGACCAGCGGGAGCAGCTTCGGCAGCGGTCTCGTCACAGTTCGTCGTGCCGTGATTGTCTCGGTCCGCACAATATCGCACCACGACGCTGATTCTTTTTCCTGAGGTGATGTACACTGCGGGCGACGACACAATCTGAGTCACCTCTGTTGTCGCAGGACGGGATCAATCAATGTCAGCGAGAATCGTGTATTTCAACGGACGCCTGGTGCCGGAATCTGAAGCGCGCGTGTCCATTTTTGATTCGGCATTGATGTACGGTGACATGGCATTTGAGATGACGCGTACTTTCGGCCAGAAACCGTTTCGGCTGCGCGACCACCTTGAACGTCTCTACAGCTCGCTCCGGCTGCTCGAAATCGATTGCGGACTGTCAGTTGACGTGATGGAAAAGACAACACTCGACACCCTGGAGCAGAACATTCCCACTGAAGCTGCTGACGTCGACTGGCAGATTATGCACGATGTGTCGCGCGGTCCGTTGCCGCTGTACAGCAGTGCGTTTCCGGACGGTGTGCAACCGACGGTATCCATCAACTGCTGGCCTTTGATTACACACATGGGTGGCTTCGCGAGTCATTATGCAACGGGCGTCGACATTATGATTCCCGCGCAGCAAACCATCCCTGCACATCTGCTCGACCTGAAAGCCAAGACACGAAGTCGTGTCCATTATCGACTGGCCGAATTGCAGGGCCAGCGCGCCGGCGCGAACTGGCCGGTGCTGCTGGACCCCGATGGATTTCTGGCGGAAGGACCAGGATGGAATATCTTTCTGGTAAAGAACGGTATCGTTTTCACACCTGAACCTCGCAACGTATTGAACGGAGTCAGTCGAAAGGCAACAATTGAGTTCGCAGGAAATCTGGGATTGAAGGTTTGCGAAACCAATCTGGGCCGATACGAAGCTTTGGTTGCAGACGAGATATTCTGCACGGCGACCAGCTTTTCTGTGGTGCACGCACGATCATTTGAGGGACAAGCAGTCGGCGACGGCGGACCGGGGCCGGTTTTTCAGTCGCTGCTGAATGCATGGCGGGACGAAGTCAGCGTCGACTTTGTGTCCCAGGCACATGCCTACGCACAACGTTTGCCCACATGGCAGGAAGAAGACGTGTTAAGAGATTCGAAACTCTGACAGGATGAACGATGCCAGCATTTGCACAGCACATCACAACGTCGATTAGCAGTTTACTGGTCGCTTGCGTGTGGCTGCAGGCGTCCACGCGTGCCGCTCAGCCCGAAACTGTTTCCGGGCTTACGGCCGCGGATGCCCGCATCTGCGTCACGGGCTACGATCACAATCGTCCTGATCCGTTTCCCGGACTGGGAGACTTCATCGGATGGGTCGGCGGAGTCAGCCGGCTGGCGAACGGAGACTTGCTGCTGATTCATTCAGCCGGTCACTGGCACGTTTCATTTGCTACTCCCATCGTGTTGAGTGACGACCTTGTGGAGCCATACAAAAAGGCGGGGCTGGACCCGGACATTGAAGCTCCCACAGGTGGGCGGATCATGGCGTGCCGATCAATGGACGACGGCAAGACCTGGTCAAAGCCCGTCACTGTTTATGATGGCCCGCTGGACTGCCGCCCCAGTTCAAGTTTTGTGACGGCAAAGGGCACTGTGATTGTGATGGTCAACATGCAGGCCTCATGGTACGGGTTTCCGGAAGCACCTCCCGGTCACCAAGCGCTCAACACACGTCAACTCGTCGTGCGCTCAAGCGATCATGGCCACACATGGAGTGAAGCGAAACCGCTCGACAGTTCCGGGACCTACTACACGCGAGGACGGTCGCGCGGTGTGCAACTTCCGAATGGAGGACTCCTGTGGGCGTCTTATGACATGAGCAGCGGCAGCAGGATTCTGGACGGAACCATCCACCGGTCTGACGATGACGGCAAAACATGGCAAGTCGTGTCAATCATTCGCCGACGCAAACCATCAGACGAAACGCTCGACCCCGCCGATCTCGTTGTGTCGGGTGATGCCGATGCTTTTCTGAACCTTGGTACGCCCGAAGACAACAAGTGGATCGACACAGACGAAGGTGAACTGAGTCTGCTGTCGGATGGTCGTCTGGTCCTTGTAGCGCGTCCCGACGGTGGAACGCTGGTTTCGGACGACGAAGGTTTGACGTGGCAACAAATCAGCGTGGTTGGTCCAAAGTATCTCTATGCGCCTTCTCTCGTCGTGCTGGCCGACGACACACTCGTGCTGACTGCCGGTGGCAGCGGCGGACAATGTGTCTTCCTCAGCACGGACCACGGGCTGACGTGGTCGGATCCACTGGCAATCGATCCTGGTGTGTACGGTTATGGCAGACTGACACTGCTGGAGAATGAATCGATTCTGCTTTCGTACGTTGAACGTCATGCGGCACCTCAGCGGTGCCTGTTGCTGCGATTCAAAGTCAACTCAGCGCGCGACGCGGTCGAGCTGGTGCCAATGACGGATCAACAGCAAAGCGTGCGCTGATTGCGGGAACCACCGTTGCCGATGCTCTTCCCCCGGACACGGCCGATCACTTTCGTTTCACTTCGAACGCAACGATGCAGTCACTGTGATCATGCCCGACGATTCGCTGCCGCCACTAACACTTAGCCTTCGAATCCGTGTGCTTCTGCGGCTTGTCCTGTCGCTCCGCCGACACGACTTTCGGGCGGCGCGAACATTTATGGCGATGACCTACCCACACGATCCTGCGTTTGTGCGGATGCTGAAGTTTTTTCGTTGGGCGATTACGCAGATGTGGTGCACGATGCCGGATGCAATGAGGGATACTCACATTGACTCTGACATATCACCAGTGCCGGTCTGGCTGAAGCATGGCAATCCGCTGGCAAATCATCCCTGGGCACAGGAACTCGACGCAAAACTGCCGGAGGTGGCAGATACCGTTGTGATCGGCTGCGGTCTGGCAGGTTGTGCCGTCGCGTATCATTGGGGCAGAACCGCACCATCTCACCGCACGCTGGTCGCGCTCGACATGGACGATGCAGCAACCGGCTCAGCAGGTCGCAATGAAGGTTTGGTGGTGATGGGCCGCTATTTTCACATGGTCGTGCACACCGTACTTCCCTGGCTTCAGCAGGTGCGGGGCGACCTGACCGCAGACGAACAGTTGCAGCTGGCCAGACAGTTCGCCGCCAAATACTCCCACGCCTGCTATCGCAATGCTGACATGGTTGAACAGGCCGTCAGGGACGAGGGCTTCGAATGCAATTACGCTCGCGAAGGTTGGGTCCAGGCGCGCGACGAGGACCAGCAGGATTCTCTGGCTGAATCTGTGCGGATGGCGGTGGAGAATGGCTACAGGGACTGGTCGAGTATTTCTCCGACGGAAGTCAAACGACGGACAGGCATGAACGTGCGGCACAACGCCGGCTTCTCGATGGCGGCAGCTTCGTTCCACCCAGCCAAATGGTGTTGGTCACTGCTCCAGCGAGGCATGGAGTCGGGCCAGGTCCGACATTTTTCTCGAACGAAAACGGTGGGCATCGAAGACGCGGGTGAATATTACATCGTACGGACCGCACGGGGCGACATTCGAGCTCGCCACATCGTCCTGTGTACAGAATCCTGGACGCCACTGTTGATGCCGCAGTTTCACAATCTGATCCGTCCCACGCAGACACAGGCCGCCAGCGGGCCGGGCGGGCCTCCGGAAATGAAACCGCATGTTGGCATCTCCGGCAGCCGCGCTTTTTTCGGACGGCACTTCGTGTCACCGGCACCCGAACCAACCTTCCAGTCGTACGACTCCGTTTCGTTTAAACCAGCCGCCCCGGACTGCGAAAACGACAATTACGAAACGATGATCGGTTCTGATGCCACTCGCGTGCCGGACAGCGAGGCAGGACGAAGCCAGCCATCAAGGTTTCTAACTCACTACCTCTGCACCGAACTGCAAGCCGCCTTCGGACGTGCGCCCTACACCATCACCAACGAATGGTCGGGTACGGTCAGCTACACGCCCGACGAATTCCCCGTCCTCGGTGTGTTCGATGGGAAGCGCCAACACATCATCGGTGGAATGGCCGGCTCCGGGACAGCGGTATCGTTCAACGGCGCCCGCTGCATTGTGAACCGTATTCTGAATAACACTTCTGAACCCGACGACTATCCGGACGATTACTTCAGTCCGATGCGACTTCTGGACCCATTGGGACACGTTTGGCCGGAGTTGGACACGTCGACCTGACGAGTCCCGTATCCACAGCATCTTTCAGATTGGCCTTTGCTCCCCATCACGTGGGAAGCCGGCCTCACGCAGGCCAGGACAGTCCAGCGTGGGGACAGCACGGCGACATTCACTCTACAGCGTAGTACGCTGACTCGTGGCCGCGGCACAGTTCCGGAGTCCATGATCCATTGCCCCGGCGAGCCAGAACCCGCCACGACTTCTCGAAAAGTGCTCTAACCTCGCAACGGATCGGGCTGTTGCCATGGTGGTGGACAAAGCTGGTCGAGTTGTTCGATATGAGCGGCTGGAATCTCGATCCTGAGTGAGTCAATGGCATCCCGGATTTGACTCATGCTTTTCACACCCACCACCAGGGAACTCATTGCGGTTTGCCGGAGCGTCCATGCCAGCGCGTACTGAGCAGCGGGAGCGTCTATCTGCGCAGCAAGTGATTCAATTTGTTCCAGTCGATCGAAAAGTTCATCACCTAACTCCCACATCCATTCTGGTTTCTCGGCGGCACGAGAATCGCCTGGCGGTGTGACACCTCGCGAGTACTTGCCTGTGAGTAATCCTCCCTGGAGTGGTTGATACGGTGTCACTCCAATGGAATGCCGCTGACAAAAGGCCAGGTCATTGTGAAATTCACGGCGCAGCAGACTGAATGGTATCTGAGATGACACGACGGAAGGACAGCCTGTGGTGTCGGCCAGCCACAGCATTTCACAAAGCTGCGCGGCACTGTGATTTGATGCACCAAAGTAACGAACTTTTCCCTGACGCACGGCCTGGTCCATCGCGGCCATGGTCGTTTCCAAAGGAACGTGCTTGTCCGGCCAGTGAATAATATAGAGATCGATGTAGTCCGTCTGTAATCGTTTGAGGCTGCTGTCCAGCTCACGCAGAATGTGTGACGCCGATAGCCCACGGTCCTGCGGTCCGGGTCCCACCGGAGCGCCAACTTTTGTGGCCACGACGACCTTGCTGCGTCTTCCCTGAATGGCCTTGCCAACAATGTCTTCGGCCGTGCCGCCAGGGCTTCCGAGAAACCTGTTGTAGCCTTCGTACACGTTGGCAGTGTCAATGAAGTTGATGCCAAAATCCACAGCGCCGTGCACCAGCTTGATGGCTTCCGCTTCCGGCACCGGTTCACCAAAGGTCATTGTTCCCAGGCAAATCGGCGAAACCAGGAGACCGCTGGATCCGAGAACTCGATAATTCATTATTGCACGCTTTCGGCAGTGTCCTGCCTGATTAACAGATTTGGCGGACCTTCAGCAACAGTCGACACGCTGCTGCACATTCTCTTCGCGGATTCCTGAAATCCGCCGATACACAGAAGCACGGTGGCTCCGGTTCAGTCAGGACTGTTAATCGCGAGCAGCCGCTCGGCATTTTTATAAAGGATATCGGCTTTCTGTTCCTCCGTGATGTCCGCCGAGTCAATTCGCACTCGCTGCATTGCTGTCGAATACAGTGGAGCATCAGTCCCGAACAGAATACGCTCGGATCCAATCTCAGCAACTGCCCACTCAACCAGTCCCGGCAGGATTAATCGAGCGCTGGATGTGTCGACGAAGACGTTAGCGTGCCGGCTGTCGCGTATGGCAATCGTCTGCAGTGTGGGATCTCCGGCCGCACCACCCCCGTTGCCCAGATGAGCCAGAATCAGACGCACATTGGGGGTGTTCGTTGATGAACGGCATGAAGTCACATGGCAGGCTGTTCGAATCGCCGCTGTGGGCCAGCACGACCGCATCGTGCCGAGCCGCCAATTCAAACAACCGGTCGCCGTACTTCCGAATCTCGTATTGATGTTCTTCGGGATGAATCTTGATGCCGACGCAGTGCCTGGACTGCAGCAGCTCGGCTGCCTGCGCAAAGGTCTCGTCCTGATGTGGATGAACAACGACCCACTGCAGCAATTCGGGTGTCCGCTGAACGATTTCTGACGCCTCGCGATTGGCAGTGACTGCGTCGGCACGCCCCCGAGGCAGAAGGCCGGCAAGTGGCGAAACGATGGTGAGACGAATACCAGCCTGACGCGCTCGATCGACCACAGTCGCGGCATCTCCCGAGACCCAGTCGTTAAGTAACGGAGACGCGTCCTTCCGAAGGTAGGTGCCGTAATGTGCATGCACGTCAATCGCTGACATTTCCGTGCTCAATGTTCGATGTCTCCCTCATCCGGGCGAGCGACAACCGCTTTCCAGAGCAAGTGGTCCGTTTCTTTCGTCCTCGAACCGGGGAACAAAACGCTCAGCATGACAGCCGCGACAAGGGTGAACGTAGCTGAAATCGGCGTGATCAGAAAGGGACTTGGACCCAATAGATTTTCCGTCGCGCCAGACAGCGTTGCATAGTCCGTCAGACCACAAATCCACTTCAATTCGACCCACCACGCCAGACTGATTGCTGCCGCGAGGCCCAGCCACGCTGCAATCACGACCGCAGCCTGACCGGCTCGTCGGAAGAACATTCCAACGACAAACATGGCTGCCAGCGGCCCCAGTGCACAATTGAAAGTGCGCGCTGTGATGCCAATGATATTGTAGTGATCGGGGATACTCAGCATGGCGAGGGCCAGCGCCGTGCAAAGGATTCCCACGAAGACGGTGATCATCCGAGGCAGCCAGAGGCTGCGCCGACCCGGCCCACGGGTGCTCAGCCGTTCGAATACATCGATAGTCAGCACCGCAGCAACCGAATTGATGCCGGAATCGAGACTGGACATCGCCACAGCAAACAGCGCAGCGACAACGAGTCCGGACACCCCCGCCGGCAATCCATACTCGATGAAATGAGGAAACACGTGATCGGCTACTCCTTTGTCTCGAGGATCGGTGATGCCGTCCGCGATGACTGACTGGAAAGCCGGGTCGAGGTAGTACGTGAGCAACGCCATCCCGCATAACGCCAACAGAATCATGACGACGAAGTCACCGACGAAATTGACAATATTTCCCTTCAACGCTGCCTTGACCGACGGAGTCGTCAAATAACGCTGGACCGCCACCTGGTCACCAATAAACGTGCAAACGTACCAAAACGTGGCATTGAGAGTCGTGAACAGGATGGTCGTTCGTGTCGTGATGTCCCAACTGGCCAACGGCGGAAACTCGTGTCCGCCGGTTTCGTTGCTGGTCGTCGTCACCCACCAGTCGACGGGGCCGGTCCCTGTTTTCCACGCGACGAAAAACAGTGTCAGCAGGACGCCTCCGACCAGTGCAATGAACTGCACCACATCTGTCCAGACGACCGCCTTAATCCCGCCCAGCATCGTATAGAGCGTCGCGAACAGTCCAATACTGAGAAGAACGAACAGCAGCCACTGGTCCGGTGACCAGCTCAGACCGAAGACCCTCACCATGCTTTCGTGGGTAATCTGAGCAACAGCTCGCGCGCCGGTCAAAACAATGGTCGCCATCCAAAGCAGCCGCAGAATCAGGACGAAAAGAGCAACTGCCGTCAGTCGCGCCGCGAGCCCGAATCGGTCGTCCAGATACTCATAGATACTGGTCACTCCCAGACGCATGAAGAACGGAACCCACACGAAGTTCACGACGACAAATGCCAGAGGCAGCGATAACCAGCCGACGGAAAGCGCGATTCCGTGCTGGATCACTTCACCCGGAGCGGCCAGGTATGTCACCGTCGACAGCATCGTTGCTATGATACTCAGCCCGACTGCCAGCCAGGGCAATCGTCGACCGGCGACAAAGTAGTCTTCCTGTTCTTCCTGCTCGCGCGAAAAGTACCACCCGGCGGCCAGTACTCCGCCGAGGTACACAAGGATCACGAGATAATCGAGCAGTTGCAGGCCTTGAGGTGCAATTTGCTGAGCGACTACATTGAGACCAGGCAGACTCATCGTTCACCAATGAAAAAGCAGAAGCCGAAAGTACCGGACTCCGAGTACTACAGTGCAGGCGTCGCGACTCCAGCGCCGTCTGTTGACGTGCCACAGGCCTCAAGAAATACCGGCAATAGTGTATCACGTCGCTGCAGCAATCGCCTGCAGCTGCACCGAATTGGAATCCCCTTGTGAATCAATCGGGAGTTGCCGAGGGGTTTGTTAGCGGTTATTCTGACGTCGGGGCACCTGCAGATCTGCCAGCGCTATCGGTCCGGCATGGAGTGATGTTAATTCCCCATGGTGTCCCCGGATGAGGTGTCGCGTCCGGCCACGTCCGAATCGATCAAACAGCTGGACGATTTCCAGGGAAACAAATGAACAGCATCACGCGTCGGGAATTGCTGCAAATCGTCAGTGCCGTTGGCGCCGCTGGTGTCGTTCCGGCGCGGTCTGCACCGGCCATTCGAACGCGCGATCGTCGCAAGGTATTGTTCAACTGGGACGGCTCGATGATCCACTGCTTCGGCCGTGCAGCGCTGGGCACGGCCGAAGCAGAATACCTGAGCGTCGACCAGTTCCGGTCGCTGGTGTTTTCATCTCTGGACGATCAGGCCGTTGATGCCGTGCTGTTCAGTTTCGGCAGCGGTAACGTTGCTGAATATCAGAGTGATGTGTTGGAATGGGCCGGCCAGGCAGATCGTTTCACGTTTCCGGATTCAAAAACCTGGCATGGTGGGATTGAGGTCGATGCTGCCGATCAGTATCTCAATCCAAAAGTGCTGGCTGATGCCGGGCACAATCCACCTGAGATCCTTGTGCAGGAATGTCATCGACGGGGAATGGCTGCCTTCGCTTCCCTGCGCATGAATGATTGCCACGATGGACAACACCCACGCGGTGCTTTGCCGAATCCTGAACTGGCGACCTTTAAGAGACAGAATCCGGATTGGCTCGTCGACGATCTGGACTGGTGGTCGGCGCTTGATTTCTCTCACCCACGTGTTCGTGCGCTCAGGCTGCGTACGATTGAGGAGTTCTTTGATCGCTGGGACTTTGACGGCATCGAGCTGGACTGGTTGCGACATACGCTCTGCTTCCCGCGTGGAACGGAACAGGAGAACGCGCACCACCTGACGGACTTCCTGCGTTCCGTCCGCGAGAGTCTGCAGCAACGTGCAGAGGAACGCGGTCGACCAATCGAAATTGCTGTGCGCGTTCCAGAGCGTCTGGGCTGGTGTGAGAAGGGTGGATACGAAGTGGCACGCTGGGTCGATGAAGATCTGGTCGACATGCTGATCGTTGGCCAGGGGTTGACGGAGTTACCAACTCTCGGGGAATTCCAGCATCTATCGACGAAGCGGAGCGTTCCGGTTTTTCCTTCGATCACCCCCTTCGGAAATGGATATGGGCTCAGTCCCGACGAGGTAATTCGGGGAAGCGCAGCAAATCTCTGGGCCGATGGTGCGGATGGTCTTTATGCCGGCAATTGGTTTGGTTACGGGACGTGGCGCCGTCAATTGCTCAAAGAGATTTCCAGACCGGACAATCTTGCCAGGCTTCCAAAGCGATTCACGCTGTCGCATCGCGTCGCTGTCCCCAGAGGGCAGACAGGTGCGGACTACATCCGCTACAACATTCAGGGGCAGGACGCGCCGCTGCCGGTGCAGTTAAAGCCGAATGTCCCCTGGCGAGTCACAATTGGTAATGGACTCAAGTCGGCTCAGAACAGTACTCGTCCGCAAAAAGTCGAATTGTGGATAGGCGTCGACTTCCTCGGTGAACACGACGTATTAAATCTATTGGTCAACGGCCATTCGCTGGACGTTCCGGTGATCGAGGGGAGCGTTGTCCTGTCGCAATTGGGTCAAGTCATTGATATCCCCGCCGGCAACGGCATTCTGGGATTCCCCCCACGATCCTCGCTGGACGAACGATTTCGCGGCATTGCTGTGGACGTGCCTCTGAGCTTTCTCAGCGGGCATCGCAATGAACTGGAGGTAGTGGTCGCGGAACGCACGCCCGGCCTGAAGCACAATCTTCGCATCAACCGGCTGGAACTGAATGTGGTGTAGCGCATACATCAGGGGAGCAAAACGGCGCCCTGTTTCGGCAACAGATACCAGCATGAACCGATTGACCGGCGATTCGTGCGCCGTCCAGCTTCGAGTTTATCCCAGCGCTTCTGTAATGATTCTTCCACCCAGGTCGGTCAGACGTTTGAAACGCCCGGCATGGTAGTAGGTCAATTCCATGTCATCTAAACCCATTTGATGCAGAATCGTGGTGTGGAGATCGTGCATGTGATATGTATTTTCAACGGCTTTGATACCCAGTTCATCAGTAGCACCCACGACAGTTCCGCCTTTGATCCCGCCACCGGCCATCCAGGCGATCATGGCCTGCTTGTTGTGATCACGGCCAGGACTTGTGCGGAAGAAATTCATCGAGTTGTCTGCCGTCCGGCCAAATTCTCCTCCCCAGACCACGAGCGTATCGTCGAGGAGTCCACGCTGTCGCAGATCGGTAAGCAAACCTGCCATTGGTGTGTCAGTTCTTTCAGCACAGCGTCGATGGTTGCTGGCGATATTTTCGTGCGAGTCCCAGCCGTTGCAATAGATCTGCACAAATCGGACGCCGCGTTCCACAAGGCGCCGAGCCATGAGGCATTTGCGCCCCATCTCGTCCGTGATCGGACGATCGAGTCCGTACAACTCCTGTGTGTGTTGTGACTCCCGGCTGACGTCGAGAGCGTCGGGCACAGAGGACTGCATGCGAAATGCGAGTTCGTATTGCCGCATTCGTCCCGCCAGATCCGGATTGCGGGGATTCATCTCCAGGGTCTGTTCATTCAACCTGTTCAGCATCCTGAGATTATCGTATTGCCGCCGTCGATCGATCCCGGCGGGTTGCAGATCCACGATCGGGGGCCCCACTGGATTGAGCAGCGTCCCCTGACATTCGGTAGGCAAGTACGCATTCGACCAGTTCATAGCACCACCGAACACGCCACCATCCGTGTCCGGCAGGACAACAAAGCCTGGCAGGTTTTCATTCTCGCTTCCCAGTCCATAGGCGACCCAGGACCCTACGGAAGGACTGCCTGGAATCGGCATGCCGGTGTTCATGAAAAACGTCGCGGTCGTATGCGCTTCGACGCTCGTATGCAGCGATCGAATGACTGCCATGTCATCGACGCATTTCGCGAGTCGAGGAAAAATATCGGATACTTCGATTCCCGATTCGCCGTGTTTTTGAAAACTAAACGGACAGGCTACATACATTCGTTTTTCAAGGCTGCCGTAGACACGTGTGACAGGCTGACCATGGAGTTTGTTGAGTTCCGGTTTAGGGTCGAATGTGTCCATCTGGCTGGGGGCGCCAGACATGAACATGAAGATGCAGGATTTGGCTTTGCCCGCGACATGAGCCGGCCTGGGAGAAAGTACGCCGGGTTCCGCGGCCGACAGGCAGCCGTCACGCTGCAACAGGGACGTGAGCGCCAAAGCGCCGATGCCGTTGCCAAAGTTGTACAGCAGGTTGCGTCGATCCAGTGTTCTGCTGAGCTGTTCTGAGGAACATGCGGCTGAAGATCCGGTCCGTTGCAGGTGTCCCGTCATTGCGCCCACCTCAATTCTGTTTCGTGCAGTTTCCGTGTGCCATGCGGAGCCCTCCGGGCGAACCCTGCGGACTGCCACGACACTGTTACTGCAGGAACAAAAACTCATTGCTGTTCAGTAAAACAAGACACAGATCCACAAGTGACCCCTTTGGAGGGTCCGCCAGATTGAATCCCTGAGGGCGCGCCTGCGGAATCTCTTCGTCGCCCTGCCGCTGCTTTAAGAATTCCAGACAGCTGCCAATTTCATTTACCGTGGGAGCTCGCTGAAAGGCAAGCTGGTAGGCGTGCGTGATCTGTCGAGATGAATCATCGCCAACTTCACCGATCACGCGATCGGCAAACTTTGCACTTTGTTCCTGCATGAATTGACTGTTGAACAAAGCAAATACCTGAGGCGTCACTGTCGTCACGTCACGGACGGGGCAGCTTTCGTCGATATTCGCCCCGTTGAACACTTTGACGAACGGTAGCTGCAAAGAACGACTCTGCAACATGTAGATGGTGCGTCGGTTACGTTGTTCCTGTTCGGACGGTTGCCACCAGGTTGGCGCTCGCTGCATCAATTCGTCATCCACGGACGGAAAGAAGGGTGGTCCCCCCATCTCACGATTCAGTGACCCGCTCACGGCCAATACGCTGTCGCGAATCACTTCAGCTTCGTTCCGGACCGGACTTCGTACCCACAAGTATTCATTATTGGGGTCGATCTGGTCGAATTCTTCCGCCCGGGGATGGACCATCGACTGTCGATAAACGCTGGACGAGAGGATCAGACGATGCATATCTTTGATGCTGTATCCACTCCGCTTGAACTGGACAGCCAGCCAGTCAATGAGATCACGGTGCAACGCTCCACTGCCGTTGTCTCCGAAGTCGCTTGATGTGGCCACCAGGCCCTTCCCAAAATGATACTGCCAGATGCGGTTCACCATGACCCGAGCGGTCAGAGGATTATCCGGACTGGCGATCCAGTCGGCGAGAAGCCGGCGACGGGTTCCTGGCAAGCCTGTCAGATCCACTGGATCGGAGCTGCCCGTAATGGCACTTAAGAATCCCGGCTCGACGGTGTCTTCTCTAAGCTTGTAACTGCCTCCTGACAGGACGTGCGTGACGACGTCGTGCTTGAGAGGCGAATCCTTCGCGAGGTAGGCTGTGGGTTCGAAATAACTGCGGTCATTGGGGTTTGCAAAGCGGGCCGTCTGACGCTTGATGTTCCTGTAGGTCGCCTGCTCTTCAGTGGTGAACAGGATCCCCTCATCCATCGCCGTGGCGAGATCCCGGCTGCCGTCCTCCGCCACAAGATCCTTGAGATCGGCGGTTGCCGCAGGTTTATAGTTTTTGCGAAGTCGTTGACGATACGACTCGAGTGTCTCGTCCTGCCATTTTTTGCGGTCATCCAGGAGCGTCAGCCAGTCCTTTTTCTGCTGTTCCCACGTGTCGCGATCGCGAAGCGGCTTCTCGTACTGCCCGAAGG
>JBDOMX010000572.1:0-783 GCA_039831615.1 Planctomycetaceae bacterium | reverse complement strand
CAGCGGCGCAAAAAATGCCTCCATCCGGTAATAGTCATCGGTCGGGATCGGGTCGTATTTGTGATCGTGGCAACGTGCGCATTCCAGCGTGACACCCAGAAATACAGATCCCGTTACACCAACAACATCCGTCAAAAAATCGCGACGTGACAGTTGAGGTTCCGTTCGTTCGACAGGCACCCATAGGTGCAGGAATGCCAGGCCGATGCGGCCCTCGTCACCGTACTTGAAGGCGTCACCAGCCAATTGCTCTCGAATGAACCGGTCGTATGGTCGGTCCTGGTTGAAAGCGCGAATAACGTAGTCGCGGTACCGCCATATGTGCGGTCGAGGATAATCGATCGCTCCGCCACGCGTATCAGCGTAACGTACCAGGTCGAGCCAGTGGCGTCCCCATCGCTCACCATAACCTTCGTCACGCAACAGTCGCTCTATGTGCTGTGTGTATGCCGCCTCTGACGGACTATGGACGAACGACTGCATTTCCTGATGGCGTGGCGGAAGTCCAGCGAGTCCGAACTGCAATCGTCGCAGCAATGCCTGAGGAGATGCAGGTGGAGCAGGCACGAGTCCTGCTGACTCCATTCGGGCCAGTACAAAGGCATCAATCGGGTTCCGGACCCAATTGGATTCGGCCACCGACGGCACTTCAGGTTCGAAGAGTGGGGTCCACGGCCACTTATCGGAGTCTGCGGCACTTGCTGACTCGACCTGCACAAGCATGGCAGCCAGGAATGCAAAATACCCGATATTCGAGCAGAGTTTGTGGGGCGGATTCATACT
>JBDOMX010001073.1:0-3169 GCA_039831615.1 Planctomycetaceae bacterium | reverse complement strand
GGCGAAATGCGCGACTTGGATACGATTCAAGCCGCAATCACCGCGGCGGAAACCGGCCATGTCGTGTTCGGCACGCTGCACACCACGGGGGCTCAAGGAACGGTCGATCGCGTGATTGATGTGTTTCCAACGAATCAACAGGAACAGATCCGTACGCAGTTGTCGACTTCGATCATCGGCATCTTGAGCCAGGCGCTGTTACCACGGAAGCCCAAGGGGCTTGTGGCGGCTTACGAGATGCTGGTCGTGACGCCGGCGATCTCGAACCTGATCCGTGAAGGCAAGACATTTCGAATCAATTCTTCGATTCAAACGGGTCGCAAGTTTGGAATGCAACTGCTGGACGACGCCTTGTTCAATCTGTGGAAAGATGGATTGTGCGAGGAACGTGATGTGGTCATGAAGTCCAATCAGCCCGGGGAGTTGGCTGTCCGTATCAAACGAGCCAAGCTCGGGCAGTTGGATGAAGACGGTGAGGAAGAGAATGACGATGAATTTGACGATGACGATTTCGACGACGACGAGTAGGGCACGATCGCGGTGTTCCAGCTGGTCGTGTGTTTTCGGCAGCGTCAAATCTTATGCAAGATGACGTGTTTCAACGCGGCAGAAATTTAGGGAAGGCTCTCGGTCATGGCCCAGCGGAAATTAGGTCAAATTCTGGTGGACTTGGGTTATCTCACAGAAGATCAATTGTGGGATGTGCTCGAGGAACAGAAGCAGAGTCCCGGAGAGGTGATCGGCCAGGTGGCCGTACGTATGGGGCACGTGACTGATGAGCAGGTCACCGATGCGCTGGCGGAACAGTGGGGCATGCCCGTTGTCAGTCTGGCCGAGACCACCATTCCGGCCAAAGTCTTGGAAATGGTGCCGCAGACGATGGCCGAGATCTACAAGATCATGCCTGTCTCGGTAAAGAACGAAGTGCTGACGGTGGGGATGGCCGATCCACAAAATGTGGCCGCGCTCGACGATCTACGGAATTTCCTGGGATACGACGTCCGGGGCGCAGTTTCGAACTTGCAGGAAGTGGAAGAGGCCATCGCGCGGCATTACGCGGATAAGGAAGACAGCATCATCGATGTGCTCGAAGAAATGGAGTCCGAGTTAGGCCATGATGACCTGCGTGCCGGCGCGTTCGACCTGGCTTCGGAGGAGGAAATCGCCGATGCCGCCCCCATTCGCAAGTTGCTCAATATGGTGTTGCTGTTGGCCATCAAAGATCAAGCCAGCGACGTGCATTTCGAACCGTTCGAAGATGAGTTCAAGATTCGGGTCAAGGCGGACGGCGTGTTGTACGAGATGGTTCCGCCGCCCCGTCATCTGGCCAACGCGATTGTAACGCGGATCAAGGTCATGTCGGAGCTCGATATTGCCGAACGACGGTTGCCTCAGGATGGTCGTATCGAGCTCAATGTTGGCGGTAACGCCGTCGATTTGCGTGTCAGTGTTCTTCCGACGATGCACGGTGAAGCGGTTGTCATGCGGATCTTGGATCGAACCGTTGTGGAACTCGATCTTGATAAGATTGGCATGGATGTCGCAATTCTGAATGAATTCCGCTCGATGATCAAACGGCCCAATGGGATCGTGTTGGTGACCGGACCGACCGGTAGTGGAAAGACGACCACTCTGTATTCTGCGTTGAATGAACTGAACGATATCGCAGACAAAATTATTACGACTGAGGATCCAATCGAGTACGACATCGATGGATTGATTCAGGTCGCTGTGAATCCGGATATCGAAGTCACGTTTTCCTCGGTTCTCCGAGCAATATTGCGGCACGATCCGGACAAAATTCTGATTGGTGAGATTCGAGACTACGAGACGGCCGAGATCGCTGTCCAGAGTGCGCTGACCGGTCACTTGGTGTTCAGCACGCTGCATACCAACGATGCGCCCAGTGCCATCACACGCTTGAAGGATATGGGGATTGCCTCCTTCCTGATCACAGCGACGCTCGAGGGCATCTTGGCTCAACGTCTCGTGCGTCGGATCTGCCCCGAGTGCCGGACGGAATTCGATCCCAGCGATGAGTTGTTGATGGAGTTGCAACTGCCGGTCGAACAGGCGCGGCAATATCAGTTCTATTACGGTAAGGGGTGCGGACGCTGTAACAACTCGGGTTACAAGGGGCGGACGGGCCTCTACGAACTCCTGCATGTCACCGACGATATTCGTGACATGGTGACTGCGGATGCATCAGTCGACGACATTCGGAATTTCGCACGTGGTCAGGGTATGAGTACTTTGCGCGAAGCCGGACTCAAGCTGATTTTTGACGGGATAACCACGATCGACGAGGTTGTTCGCGAAACGGTGATGGAAGACGTGACTTAGGATTCGGGTGGGTTGTTCAGACAAGTCGTGTCGCATTTTGGACAGGCTGTCTGGCGACCAATTATGGCTGGGAGATGGGGAGAAAACCGATGCCAGTATATCAATACGAGGCAATGGACAATGCGGGGCTGGAGGTCAAGGACACGGTCGATGCTCCGTCCGAGGCCGAAGCCCAGACCATGATTCGTGAGAAGGGCTTCTTCGTCACGAAGATCCAGGAAAAGGGACGCAAGAAGAAGAAAAAAGGTGCCGCCGACAAGCAAAAGGCGGCGAACCGAAAGAAGACAACGTTTACCATCGGTGGCGTCAAGCAAAAACACTTGTGCACGTTTACGCGACAGCTCTCAACATTGCAGGACGCCGGACTACCAATTCTGCGGAGCCTGCGCATCCTGGAAGGTCAATCCAAACCGGGGCCATTAAAGAACTCGTTGATGTCAGTCATCGACGAAATTGAATCGGGCAGCACCTTGTCGGAGGCGATGGCCAAGTCGCCCAAGACCTTCGACAATCTGTACTGTAATATGGTTAAGGCGGGTGAAGCCGGTGGTGCACTGGAGGTGATTTTGCAGCGATTGGCGGAGTTTAAAGAGCGCGCCATGTCGCTGAAACGCAAGGTCAAAGGCGCCATGATTTACCCTTGTGCGGTGGTCACGGTGGCTACGTTGATCGTGGGCTTCATCATGTACTGGATCATCCCGAAGTTCAAAAAAATCTTCCTGGACTTTGGTGTGGATCTCCCGCAGATCACAGTGCTGCTGATCGAGATCAGTGACTTTGTCGTGAATTATTTCTACCTGATTCCTGCGACGCCGATTGCCATGTG
>JBDOMX010000508.1:0-3174 GCA_039831615.1 Planctomycetaceae bacterium | reverse complement strand
GGATCGTTAAGGCGTTAGAGATAAAAGGTCAGCAGTTACACCTGTTGACCTTTCTCTTTGCGCAGCGCGATCCAGTGACCTCATGGTGGCCACGGTTCAGAGCAGGCATCGAAGAAGGCCCGTTCGCTCGAAACGATTCTGTTTGGGAATAACCTGATCATCGATCGCTCACCTTACTTCGAGTCGCTCCGGACGCTGCTCCATAACGTTGGAAGAACCGCAGAACCTCATCCCGTGGCACTCGGCGCTCGAAATGTTCATCCCGGTAGCCTCGCAGTCGCTTGGCATCAAAGAATCGGTTGATGATCCGCTCACAACTGCCAGCCAGTTCCGCGACTTCGAACGTTGAAAACTCTTGCTTTTCAGGAACTCTCATTGCGTCACCTCAGGTTCAGTCAGGAGTGACACAATCTGCCAACCGATCCGGCTGGCCTGTTCCGGTGACTCAATGTCTGAAACCTGCAGTCCGTGCTTCCTGAGCAGTGTCTTTAGAGCCTCAACGGCTTGTTGCTTTTCGTTTTTGCGCATGATTAAGTCCTTCCGAATCCGCTGCGGCACCATCCGCGCAGACTGGTCGTGTAGAAAACGGTGGATTCCCATCGCCGTTGTAATTGGGGAAGTTCAAGCCGCCTCAGTTATTGAGGCTCAGTTCATCTCGCGAGATTCAGCGAGGATTGACACCGGACTCGTAGCGGTCACAGTGTTCGCGGCGAAAAGCGAGGGCCGCATTGCAGGGTTTTGTTGCTTCACAGATCATCACGTCAAATCTTCAAATCAGGTCTTCTGCGGGACAGTCTTATCTTGGGTGCTACCAGAGCAATTTAGCGTAAAACATCAAGTTGATGCCGTTGTTATGTGGATCGGCAATCTTAGCGATGTTGCCCGATCACACAAGACTTTTCCTAGAGGTTTTCGACGATCCGCTGAGAGCGTTTGTATAGCCCAGGATGTTGGGCGTTTGATGAATAGTGAATAGCATGTAGGGTCTTGCCACAAGTCGCACTCACACGAGCCGGACGGCCCAACCGCCGATGATGGCGGAGGGGCTTCTTACTTCTTGGGAAGTCGAGTAATGCAGACTGCCATTTCAGTCTAATCGTCGAAGGCGAGGTCACTGACACGACTGATATCGAGCCAGGGCAATCAGTGCTCTCCATTCAGCGTTTGTGCTGGCACTGAGGATAGCCCCTGTCTCCAGAGGTGTCACAAAATGCTGCCGCTTGCGGTTGGTCTTGTTCGCCGTTTTGAGGCCGTCAAACGGGTTGCAGGTAAGAATTCGGGCTTTGATAGCAGAGGACAGGAACTGCTTTGAAATGGACAGCCTCTTGCGTGCTGTGGCTTCAGCGACCTGTGACTTCAGGTACCGTTCAAAGCCCTCACCGTCATCCTCAGTAATTTCAGTCAGCACTTTGTCAGGACCGAAGAACGCCCATCTGAAGCGACGGTGCGCTGTAAAAATCATCAGTACGCGCGACGAACATACCTGCCAGTCGGACTGCGCGCGGATTGGCTTGATGGCATGCTGTCGGCGTGAGATACGGCCACGTTGACGTGCTGGCGATCAGCACGGGCGGTAGCAGGAACGCCGGCGACCACCGGAACGCTACGAGGCGAACGCTGCTGTCACTGCACAGTAAACGCCGGACAAAAAGGACAATAATCCGGTCATTGGTGCAGGCGAGTTGAATTCTGTCCTTTTTGTGCCGAAATCAGACGACGCTACTCACCGCTAAGGTTCTCGCGAAAATGTTCAAGGCGGCTCTGCACTGCCTTCGCAGACGGCTCGGCACCCGGCGGCAGCAACAACGTCTGGCCGTCGAACTCCGTGTAGTTCTCTTTGATTCGTGGATGAATGTGAATCTGCCAGGTGCCTGGTTCTATGCCCAGCAGGTTCAGGTCGAACAGAGTGTGGATGTCAGCTCGCAGCAGCAGGCCGTTCTGAACATCGTTATCTTCAGGTCGACGGTATGGCCGTATGTGTGCGGCTTCGAGCACAGCCACGACCGTGCAGCCTGTGACGACGCAACGATTCTCATATCTGTTGAGGAGTTCGTTACGAAATGTCTGCTGCCCACGACGTTCGCGAACTTGCCGCTGTACGAGCTCGCGACTGTCTTCGTCGCTAAGTTCATACTCGCCGTCCGATGGGTCGGGGTCGGGTGCCGCGGCGGCGTCAGGGAGGCCGTGCGCAGAATATGATTCCTCGTCAGCCCGTCGCAGATGGTTCAGCGAAGTGGTGTAATGTCCGGTGTAATGATTCTTCGCGAGTGACTCTTCCAAGTCGGCATTTTCTGTTGATTTCAGAACAGCACGTACGATAGTCGATTGTGTCTGCGTGGTTGGTGTAAAGTGTTGCTGGCGTCTGAGCCATGCTGATTCTCCTGATTCAAAAGCTGTGTTGATTCGATATTATTTCGCTTTGGCGGGTTTACTCTTCGGTGTATTTGGCTTTGAAGTAGCCTGTGCAGGGGCGGATTCAGCCTGAGCCGGAAGCAGCTTCTGCAGATCCGCCACTGGCAGCATGACCGTGTCCCCAGGAGCCTGTTGTTTGAGCTTCGGGAACTCGTCACTGACGTCACACACATCACCCGCGAAGACAGCAACCTGCTTGTTGCCGCCGCGGCCGTTCCATGCCTGTTGCAGACGGTATTGGGGAGTGCCGAACATTACGCCGCTCCTTTGGATTTCGTTCCGGCGTTGTATTCCGCCTGGTCACAACCGAAGTCGTGATATCCGCGGAAATCCACACCCAACTGATCAAAATCGGCTTCGGCAGATTCAACCGTGGGTTGCTCGACACCATCAAGGAAACTGACAACCATCGAGGCGTACTTGGCCGGGTCACGCAGCAGATACCACGCGGTTGCGGACGAATTCGCGAAGGCGCTGTCCGACAACCACGGCACGACGACCGGCTCATACTTGTTGGCGTAGATGTTGGCTTCGGCAACGGTTGTTCCGGCACCGAAGTTCTGATTGACGTAAAACCGTTCTGCCGTGACTGACAATTCTGTCGGCACCAGCAGGAGTTTTGGGTCTCCGCCAATACGTTTGGCCCCATCCGCAGCGGGCGATCGCAAAGTGCGGAAGCCCGGCACGCACACTCCCACTCTGCCTCCGTCGGCAACCGATACACGTAACCCGCTTTTTTCTCCGCTGGCATCGCACTCAGCT
>JBDOMX010000891.1:0-3178 GCA_039831615.1 Planctomycetaceae bacterium | reverse complement strand
AAGATATTGAGCGATTCGTTTCCGGCAGACAGCACCAGACCACCATGTCCCTCAAGGGGATTTGTCCGTCCCACACTCAGGTTGGCCAGCGCCTGTCCGGCAAGCCGCCCAGGATTTTGAGCGGTATTGTTTCCAGGCACTGCTCCATTGAAATGGAAGCCCGGGTTCGTCACCTGAGAAATGATATTTTCCGTGGTGGTAATGATTCCTGTGCCCGGGTCCGCCGTTGATTCCGTGATTGTCAGTACATCATCCACAACACTTCGACGGAACAGCAGGCTGTCCTGAATACCGAATTCCACTCCAAATTCGTCTGTGTCTGCGAGTTCCACTTCTACCAGAACGGCCTGGATGTGAACCTGTGCCGGTGAACGGTCGAGATCCGCAATGACCTTTCGGATTCGTGCCAGTTCGATCGGTCGGCCTTTGATGACCAGAGCATTGGTCTCCACCACGGAAACGACCGGAGATGCACCTCTGGGTGACGCGGATTTACCTGCCGTTGCGACGGTCACCTGCTTTCCCATGGTTTGTTGTAACGACTGTACGACATCCTCTGCTTTGATGTTTCGAAGCTGTATGACTTCGCTGATGACTTTTGCACTTTCTATGTTGGCCATCCTGATGAACTTCACGACCTCTTCCACTTTCTCCCTCAGATCGGTCACGACCAGCCGGTAAGCCGAACTCAGCGGTACGATGTGTCCAAGCGGGCTGAGCAAAGGCTGCAGTTGCTTAGACATCTCCTCGACGGGCACTTCGTCCACTTTGACTTCAACGGAAACAAGTTCGAATCGGCTGCGAGTGCTCAACTCGTCAACAGGCAGTGACTCAACTAGGTGCAGCGGAATATTTTCTACGTCAACCAGCAGCATCAGGTGACCATGCCGCACCAGGATGAATCCGTCACGAATCAAAAACCCATTCAGAATGTCCAGTGCATCATTGACCGTATGCGGCTGGTCATCATGATATGTGAAGAGTGTTGGAGGCTGCGCTTTCATTTCCAGAGCCATCCCGGCTCGCTCACAGAACTGACGCAGAACCACATTCCAGGGGGCATTTTCGAAATTGAATACGATGGCAGTTTCATCGTCCTGCACGGGTGTTGCAGAAATTGGGAAAATGTTTGACGGTTCAGTAACCTGATAAACGGCGGTCCGAACAGCGTCGCTGGTGTGTGTTCCCGGCGGGCCAATCTCATAGTTCAGGCTGATGTTGGGGCTCACCACAGGTGCACTCACCACAGGTGCACTCACCACAGGTGCACTCACCACAGGTGCACTCACCGCAGGTGCAATGGTCTCGACGACAGGCAAGGCTGAGTGAGTCTTGTCCACTTCATGCAGAGGCATCGTGTCGACTGACGCGGTTTTTCTGCTGTCAAGCTGTTCGTCAACGGCAACCACCGCTATTTCCACCCCTCCCTCTTCCTCACTCATCGGATTCGTGAATCGCAGTTGAACGACTGCAACACTAATGATGGCAATCGCTGCACCACATAATGATCCTGTAATCAAGCCGTACCAGCTGCGTCTTTTCTGCTGACGCCTGTCTGGCCTGCGAGATTTTTTTGAGTGGGAATGTTTTTTGTTTTTGGACGTCACGTAATGCTCATACCGTCTACGAACGGTATGTAATGCTCATACCGTCGAGAACCATTGTCACAAATATATTCCGATGTTTGGCCTTCAGTGCCAACGAAACTACGGACCGGTCGCCGGTATCCAGATTTCTGTTGAAGAGCTGTTTTTATGGCTGACTGAGGTTACGCAGCAACACGGCCCAACCAGCAAACAACATTTAACTGACCTGGAGTTTCATGATGTGTACACGGATCGGCGGCCATTGCCGCTGGTCCCTGAGGGAAAGCAGACTCCACGTGAGCAGCGGCAGAAAATTCCGATTGCGCCTGATGTTCTGTGTTGAAAGTCGGCGTGGGGCGACTGGCGGAGTTAACCCCGGAGGACGCAGGCCAGGCCCGAATCACCGTTTTGACAAGCCCGGTTTGCTCATGTCGTGCGGTGAGGAGGGGATTCAGTGGTGTGTTCGAATTCGCTCTGTCAGGGTCTTCCGTAATTCGTGTCGTTCAGTGTTTCCGGGGTTATCTGTAGTCGATACGCCCGTTGCGCTGACCGCTGGATCAGTGGACAGCCGGCATGATGATCCTCTGTTCCCGTCCATCTCCATGAACACAGGCAGTGTCATGATTCGCGTCAGCAAACAGCCATTTAGGCCGGTTCCCGGTTTTGCCTTTGGCAGCACTTCCGGGGCCTCTGTCTTGCCGTCGTTCGACTCCCAACTGATCAGGGCAGCAGTGAGTCAGACACCACGCAGATCGACACTTCCAGGCTGTTTCCTGGGGCGATGCACCAGCACACAACTGCACAATTTCCAGCAGCGATTCAAGGATTTCCACATCGTTCGTTGCGACACCGAACAAAACTGGATGTCACCGGCTGATGACGATACCGCACCGTCAGATTTAAGGATGGACGCACCCGTTTCGGATGCAGAAACAGCGCTGCAGGAAACAGGAGAAATCGCAGCTGACAATGATTGTCACTTGAATCGTCAGGTGCCTGAGTCGTGCGAATTCGACCTTCGCATATACGTTCCGTAGTCAAATGTAAATCAGAGTCGTTACCGGAACAGGATGTCAGGAACTGCGGTGTGGTTTCCTGGAAACAATCGTGTTCGTGTTCGCAGTGAGCGGGTCGACAGAGGTTTTGCTTACATCGGTGAGACGGGTCGAACCTGTGGCATGTGGCTTTGCGGAATCACCAGGATCGCCAAACGGTATTCGATTGCGGTCGCCGTCCACAATCCGGGCCTTTTGATGCGAAAGCTCTTCGGATGCTGCAGGCTTCGAACAGTCTCAGCGACTCGCTGCACCAAGCCTGTTCGCCCACCGCAGGTCATTCCTGAAACAGACCAGCAGCATGAAGGCAGTCGGGAAAGTGCTGACGCTCGGCCGCGCCTTCCCCTGCTCAACAGGCCGTCGGCCCCCTGCTCAACAGGCCATCGGCGCAGTCGCTTTGTAACGATTATGCACGTTACGCAGACTGCTTAAAAGCTCTCGTGTAATTCCGTCTGGGCAACCTGAGAAGTCCTTACTTCTGCTTCACTGCGAAGACATCTTCTAAATCTAGTAGTGCGTTCTTCTACATCCAGTACC
>JBDOMX010000100.1:0-3182 GCA_039831615.1 Planctomycetaceae bacterium | reverse complement strand
TGTCCGAGGGCGGCATCTGCTTTTCTCGCAACTGCTCAACGACTGCCACCCAATCGTGTGTGTGGCGGTCCTGGATTCCATCCTTCAGCAACGGCGTGATATCAAAGTCGCCTTTGACGGACTTCCTGCCGTCTGTGATTCCGCCGTGGCAGGCAACACAGTTCTGACGCAGCGCCGCAATGTCGTCGGCAAAGATGTCCAAACTGGTGAATGCCAGGATGGAAATGAATGTTATAAATCTCAACATGAAAACCTCTCAAGCCGATAAGGATCGTTCGATCAATTACTGTCGTAGCGAAACCCGCCAAGAGTTTCGGCGATTCCCGCATTCCGAAAGTCTTGGCGACTTTCGCTACACGCAAGCCAGGAATCAGGTTAGGATCTTGTCCAAATTGCCTTCGTGTCCGGAGAATTCATTCACGTCGATTCCCATCTGGTGCAGGACCGAGACGTAGAGTTGACTGAGCGTGTATCGCAGCGGGCCGTCGGGCTTGGACGGGTTTCCGCACTCGACCAGTCCTTGGTGTTCGAAACCGCCACCGGCTAACACCGTTGGCAGGTATTTACGGCTGTGTCCGCCAGGGCTCGAAAAAGCTCCCATGAACAACACGATGGTGTCATCCAGAAGCTGGTCGGTCTTAAGGTCTGTCAGGAAGCCAGACAGGCAGGCGAAGAAGTGCTGCTCCAGTTCGAGCATGTCATTGAAGATAGACTTCTCCAGATGGGCGCGATGCCCCAGAGCGTGGTACCCGAGACCCACGCCGTAATCTGTCTTGTCCACGAACGGTGGCGAGGCCACAAAGACCTGTCCGCGCCGGTGCTTGATCCCCAGCCGGATCAGGTCCAGGTGCTGCTGGAACGGATCGAGCACGCCTCGACCGTGGTGATCGGTCAGGTGAAGTTTGGTGTCGAACTCGACCTTCGGGATCGGCTTCTTCGCCCACTCCAGGTCGGTTGCCAGGGTCCGCTCGTGCTCCTCGAACGAAGCCACGTAGGCCGCGCGGCTTTCCTTCGGCAACGACTGACGCATGGTGCGGATCGACTTGAGTTTACTCTCAATCGCTTCAGTAGGCGTCTCCCCGAAAAGGTGATCGAAGATCTTTTGCGGCCCCAACTCATGCAGCGTCGGAACCGCTCGGCTGTTCTTGTTCCAGACGATTGTCTTGTGCCCTAAATGCACGCTCTTATGACGCGTCGTCTGCTTCAGGTTCTCGCTGACTAACTGGTCGAGGCTGATGTAGGGGCCGTTCGTCTGATTCTTGTTGCAGGTCAGAATGCCGCGACCACCGTTGTGCCCTCGGATGATCTCCGGCTGCATGATGCCTTTGAACGCGGTCAGGTCGCCATGATGATCTTTGAGCTGCGCCAGGAGTGGAGAGCTACTGAGGTTATCGGCCTGCGGGTTAAACGTGTGCTGGTTGTACCCCAGCATGTTCACAACGATGACCAGGTTCTTCGATGAGCTAACAGGCTCAATGCGCGATGACGCGGTGGCCGTTGACTCAGTATTTATTTTGTCGGCCAGCGCACTCAAGGGAGATAACCCCGCGACGGCACCAAAACTGGCTAAAGACTTAAGAAGTTCTCGTCGTTGCATGTGTTTCTCCGCGATTCTGAGATATGTGTCGTACACCTAAGAATCGTTCGATCAATTAATGTCGTAGCGAAACTCGCCAAGAGTTTCGGCGCCCGCCATGCCGAAAGTCTTGGCGAGTTTCGCTACGGATAAATCGGACATATATTTCTCGAACGGTCATAAGAATTACTCTGTCATCTGCATAATCTGCACGCCAAGGATCGTCGCGCCGCCGCCGGCTGGTACGGGCGACCTTTCGCGATCCTTGTTCACAATCAATTGCAGATACTCATCCGGTCCGTTAATCGTCACGACGCCGACGGCATGCGTCCGACCGTCAACCCACCGACTGGCATTCTCGTCTTCTAAGGGATTGATTGGATGAACTTTAACCACCTGGTCAACACCGATCGAACAATCGTACGCTTTGTCCGTCAAAAAGTTGCCCCACTTAGGATGAACCACTGCAGAGCGACCGAGGACATAGACGCGGTATATTCCCTTAGGCAATCCGCGAATTCGCAGACCGACTCGATTACCGCCACGAATCCCGTCCTTACCCAAAGAACTGTCGAAAACACCGCGAGAATTGCCGCTCGAACCGCGCATCGTTGGCGATTCGTCCCAGGCAACAGCCTTGTGACCTCGCACCGTTTGCCCAAAGTCGATTTCAAGGTTTCCAGAGAACAGCGTCCCGTCAGCGGCCACGAATCCGCCGGATTGGTCGCCAATAATGGGATTCCAATACTTTTCGTGTTGATGGAAGTCACCAGCGGCATGAGCGGGCGATTGAACTCCGTCATAAACTCCCGCGTGAATTCCACAGTCAAATTGTATTCGCAGAGGTTGGCTGCGAGCGAGGTTATTGGGTCGCAATAACTCAAAGGACTGTCCATCGAATGGCAGCGATCGAATCCGCCGTTCCGCAGGATTCAAAGTTGCTGCCTCAGCCTCGACAAGACGTTGAGGGTCGACAGATTGCTGATCGTCATTAACCAGGGAAACATCGACTTCACCTTCCAGCACATGGACGTCCGTCTCACCCGATTTGCGGACTACAACCCCAAATTCAGTCCCTATGTCCACGACCCGCGATCCAGGCGTCGTGATCGTAAACTCTGGCAAATCAGGCGGGCCGAGGACGACGATTTTTCCCTTCTGGACAAAGCATTCGGTTTCCGAGTCGATGCGAAGTTGAGCCGGTCCTTCCAGCGTCAGCGCCGCGCCGCTTGAAAACTCCAGTTGCACAATTCCGGATGACACATGTAACCACTCTCGCTCAAGAGAGTCTCCCAGCGAAAACTTGTTTTGACCGTCGCTCCACTGTACATCGAGCAGGCGCATGATCTTGGCGATCGTCGGTTTCGTCTCCTCTGGATTGGTCGTCTCCCGACCAGGATCGCCCGCAGCGCTGTTTGCAATGGGATGGTACGACGAGTCCGATGCTCGCCAAAGGGGATATGAAAAGAGTGCGATTAACACGCAAACGGCTGTCGCCATCATTACACCCAACAAGACGAATCTCGCACGTGATCCAGCAGATGGCTGAGCGGTCTGGCGCAACAGTTCCTCAATCGCATTTGGCTGTGCATCACTTAACTGCAAT
>JBDOMX010000893.1:0-3184 GCA_039831615.1 Planctomycetaceae bacterium | reverse complement strand
CGCCATATGGGGACAACGATTACAGGCACAAGTCTCGCCGGTCGACGTCATGATGCCAGGCACGGGAAGAAACGTATGTCGCGGCGCGATCTTTTGGAGAGGGTGGATCATCATCGCCTCGGTCGCTACCAGAAACGTCGTCGGCTGTTCGATCGATGCGACGTATTGTCGCATTTTTTCGGTACCGCCAATAAAGTCACTCAGTTCCAGGATGTTGCGCGGACATTCGGGATGGGCTAGAACCAGACTTCCATCGTGCGCGCGTTTCGTGCGCAGCAAGTCTTGTATGCTGAAGACTTCGTGTACCATGCAGGCTCCAGGCCACAACAGCATATCCCGCCCCGTCACCTCCATCAGGTAGCGACCGAGATGTTGATCCGGTACGAACAGAATTTCGCGGTCGAGCGGAATGCGTTGAATGATCTCCTGCGCATTGCCACTGGTCACGATCCAGTCACTCAGGCTCTTGACGGCGGCTGAAGTATTGATGTAGGCCACTGTCAGAATATCGTGGCCTTGCTCCCGCAACTCATGCTGGTATGCCGCCAGCTTGTCGGGTGGACAACTGTCGGCCAACGAACATCCCGCTTGGAGATCGGGGATCAGCACGGTCTTCTCGGGACTCAGAATCTTGGCTGATTCTCCCATGAAGTGCACGCCGCTGAAGACGATCGTCCCCGCATCGCTTGCGGCCGCGTCGCGGGCGAGTTTCAAGCTGTCACCGGTGTAGTCGGCTACGTCCTGAATTTCTCCGTCAACGTAGAAGTGGGCCAGAATGGCCGCATCTTTTTCACGCTTCAGTTCTTCGATTTCGTCCATGAGATCCAAGGGATCTTCGTAAGTGCCGGCAGCGGTCTCGAAAACGGACATCCACGTTCCTCTCTCTCGCAATCAGTGCCACACCGATGCGATTCCCCGATCACTGCAATCAACTGAATTTCACACTTTGGTTCTGCGGGACGATTTCAGATGCTGCTGCCTCTCGACCACGCCGCGTTCGAGCGAGCGGGAACCGTCAAGTGGCACCACGGCAATCCGCCGACGAGACTGTGCCCGGCGCTGCGCCCCATCCGGACAAACCACACCTCATATTGTGGCAGTCTGGCAAAGGAATGCAATTTCAACAAACGGTCGAAACGGTGGCCTTGTATAGAAATTTCAGATTTCTCAAGCGGATTCTCCCGACTCAGCGACTCACCACCCAGCCTTCGAAATCTGTTTCCGACGATGCCAGGTTCACACCAGCATCTCATTTTGAGTTCCGAGACATGCGTCGGAGGCCGCGGATCAACTGTCACGGAAAGGCGCCGCGGTCTGAGCACGCCCGGAAATCCCAGATTCCGCGTGCAGCCCTCTTGTGGAATCGTGTTACAATCCAACGGTTGGACAGCGGGCCGGCTGGAATCACTTCTTCCCACTCATGATGAGATGTGCCATGCTTCCAGAATCTCGCCTGATCCCATGGCTCGCTGTGCTTGGAATGCTGAGTCCCCCGGCCGTGACTGCGGTGCTGGGTGACCCCTGCGGCATGGTGCCGCCGATTGTCGTGGCCCGCAACAGTCCGACACTCGTCCGCCAGGGCCTGCAGAGAACGTACGTGTTCTACAAGAATGGCATCGAGACGTTTGTCATTCGTCCGGGGTACCGAGGCAACGCGGACCAATTCGGGATGCTGGTCCCCTTTCCGACGCCACCGGCCATCCGCAAGGTGCCGGACGCCGTCTTCGAGCATCTGGCATCCGCCATCGATCCTCCCGAAGTCGTGATCGACCTCAGGCCGATACCCAAGTTGGGGGGGGCAGGAGGATTTGGGGGAGGGAGTTTTGGTGGCGGCCTCGGTGGATCGCTGGGCTTCCAGACCGATCCCGACACGGTCCAGGTGCTGCGTGAGGAAGCCGTGGGGATGTACGAGGTGGTCGTACTGCAAGCCGGCAGCGCCCAGGCGCTGAAGAAATGGATGCAAGACCACAAGTATCGCTTCCCTAAGGGAATGGATTCGGTCTGCCAGGATTACGTACAGCGACGATGGTGTTTTGTGGCCGTTCGCACACGGGTTGGAAGCCGCAAGTCCGTCGAACCGAAACCGGGCATGCGAACCGTCAGCAGTCAACTTCCGCCGGGCTCCGAGTTCGACGGACACATCCAGGCGATGGGATTTCGTTTTCGCAGTCGTCGACTCGAACTGCCCATGCGGCTCTCCGTATATAATGGGAGCGATCTGCGGAACGTCATCTATGTGTTGCACGACGAGCCACTGGCTGTCAACTCGCTGCATCCCGAGTTTGTCGTCCGGCAGATCCCGGGTCGCCAACTGTTCGCCAACATGACACAACTCTTACCGGTCCGCGTCGTTGGTGCCAAGTTGGTCAACGGACGGATCGACATCCCCAAACGCGCGTTGACGGCACGCCGGCGACAACGCGATCCGGCGCCCGTCAATGGACTGGCCCGATCGCTGATTGCATCCGATCTGTTGTCGGTCCGTTTCAACCGTCTGAACCACCCACACGAGGCCTTCGCAAAAAGCCTGACCGCGATCAGCGAGCGTCTCGGGCTCCGCAGCCCACAAGTCGAGCGATTGACCGATGAAGTCGCCAACGGAGCTCAAAAACAAAATGAACCTCATCCACTGGCCTACCTCAAGCACATGACGTTGACGGTCATCGACGGTGAGTTTCCGCGCAAGGTCCTGGCCGACGCCAACTTGACATTTTCCGAATTCCGCATGAACGCATTGCGAAATACGCCCAATCACTACCATGCGCCGACTGCTGCTCCAGCCACGGCACGAACGCGCGCAGGCTCTCCGGCCGGACCCGCTCGAACGCCCGCGCCTGCTCGAGGACCTTCACGGTCTCGAGCACAACCTCGCAGTGGACGTGGAGCTCCGCGGCCGCGTACTCCAGCACCGGCTCGAGGACATTCACGTTATTGAGCACGACCTCGCAGTGGACGCGGAGGTGAGTGGCCGCTTCCTCCTGTGCCTGGAACTTTTCGAGGTTGTGGTGTTGCGCCCAGTACGCGATGCGGCTCATCTCCGGCGGCTTGTCGCCCATGCCGTCGTCGCCGTACCGGGTGATCATGTCCACGATGGCGCGCGTGCCCTCCGCGCACACCTTCGCGCAGCTGGCGGGGCAGCGGCGCGCGCGCCCCAGCCCCACGGCCTCGAAGCACGTCGTCAGCT
>JBDOMX010000476.1:0-3191 GCA_039831615.1 Planctomycetaceae bacterium | reverse complement strand
CATCGTCTGCATCGATGTCGCCGTCTTCGTCGTCATCGATGTAGTTGTTGCACTGCAGGTGACTGGCGAAACCGAAGGAGCTCACCTCATCGTCCTGCGCCGAGACGCAGTCGGGATCGAGGACATGGTGTAACGATCCTGATGGCGACTGAATTCTCCGCGATCGGGGTCGTAGCCGGAAAAGTGGAAAAAGACAAGCGGCTGCCCATCGACGGTGAAGCGATCTCCCGTCTGCACAACATGACGCGTCGGCAGGTTCCAGTAGGCGACGTTCCATCCCGGATGCCTCACAATCTCAACTCGTTCGCAAAAGCAGGGGGCAAACTCGACCCATTTTTGATCGGTAAAGAGTCCGCGCTGCAGATCCACCACGCAATCACGTTCCAGTTTTTGTTTCCACCAACGGACGAACGAATGGCTCAACGGACTTCGTCGCATCGCGATGAAACCAAGGTTAAACGTGCCGCAGACCATCAAGTGTCGCTCGTCTGGTTCGCCGTCATCCGGCAACGGTTCGGTGATGTGCGGTGTGAGCAGGATGTCCGCGTGGTCAAGCCGTCCGATCATGTCGTCGAGGCGATCGTAAATCGCTATGTCCGGATCAAGATAGATGACCTGATCGAAGCCTCGCTCGAATAACTGGTCCACCACGAAGGGCTTGATCGCCGTGTTCAGTTCCAACAGCGAGTATTGAAAGATGAAGTGCCGTTTGTTCGGCAACGCGAGCTGCGACAGTTCAAGGATTTCAAAGGAGTCTTGTGAATGATCGACATCGCCACGTTCATCGCACAGGGCGAGAATTCGGTGAGCCGCAGGAGCAAAGCGCGCGACACCGTCCATGAGCGTGCGGGCTGAGTGCATGTAGTTGCGCGATGCAATGGTGAAGACACAGGTCCGCGTGTCAGATTCGGTGGCCAATCCCGTCAAGGCACTGCCGGTCGTCGAAAGAGGAGCAGAAAACTGTGGGTCAGGACGTCGCCCCTGCGTCACCGATTGATTGAGACTGTCTGCGGGAGAATCGGCTGAGCAGGCGAGGCCAGCTTCGTCGACGCGACTGCGGGATGGGCGACCGATGCAATAAGGACCGTCTATCGTACTTCGTCGAGAAATTCATCGGCAGAACCTGGCAGCGAATGATTGGCTGCTCTGCAGGATCGGTCCCAATCCGAACGCTGGCGAAGGCTAAGGATATTCGGCGGACAATGCAAACCGGCCATTGCCTGAGACGACTCTTCGCCCGACCGAAACCAGCCTGCTTTTTTCGTCTTTTCGCAACCCACGCTGGTGCGTCTCCAGGCCTCTTTCGTTCGCAGGCGCTCCCGATGATGATGAACAGCCTGGAGGAATTTCGGCTGCGACTGATGCACCGATTGCCTGACGACGATTGAGGATGGACGCCGATTTGCTAAAACTCAATCCGAATCGGCCAATGTGTTCCGCGACAACAGCAGCTGCAGACAGGCTGGAGTTCAGATTCATCACGACGAGGTTTTGGCGCCGTGCCGGGATCGAAAACGGTTCACTTAGAGCAGTTTTCGAAATGTCGTGGCGGGTTCCGGCTCGCGGGGACAATGAATGATGGGCTCTGGCACTTCCGCCGCGGCCACGAATCAGCGTAATACGCTGTAGCCACACAAGTGCTTCGCTGATGAGTCATCACAACAAACATTTACTGTATGCATTTTTGCATCTGCCGAAGACGGCAGGAACAACATTTTGTCACCATCTCCGTCGACACTTCTGGAAGCACCAGCTCTTTCCGGTCTATAGTACGTCGGCAGAAGAAACTCACCGGACCACGCATGACCGAATTCTGGCGCTCACGACATGGAGACGGAAACGGATCCGAGTCGCATTTGGGCACAACCTGTATCAGGGCATCGAAAAGCCATTTGGGAAGGACGCTCGCTATTTCACATTCATGCGCGACCCGATCAAAAGGACGTTTTCGCATTACAACTACAATCGCACGGATCTTGAGTCCGGACCTCCCTTCGCGCACAGTCCGCCCGTCGTTTCAGGTGACGGACGAATCCTCACTTTCGAAGAATGGTTCCTGAAGCATCGCGAGATGCACGCTTATATCACATCGGTTCTTTGTGAATTCGTCACTCAGTCTGGTTCGCCCGTGCCTGCCACACCATCAGAGACGCTGGCTACCGCAAAAACGGCATTGGAGTCCTTTTACTTCGTCGGGCTGACGCAGAATTTTGAAAAGGACAGTGCAATCATGTACCAGGAACTGGGCATGAGGAAGCCTGTCTCAGATCAGAACGTCTCGCATAACTACATCGAAGATGATCAAAAGGACAGACTGACCGAACTGGTCCGATCCCACACAGAAACAGAGCAGGAACTGTATCGCTTTGCAGTGGAGCTGAATCACAAGTTCCACAAACAGCGATCGATGCGTGAGTAGCTGTGGGTTCGACCAGGACGCTGACAACGGCAGCCTCCGTGCTCCGCAGTTCTCATGAAAGCAGCAGGCGGGGCAGGGCTTCAACGATACGGAGTGGGTCGCAAACCAAGTGCAGACGAGACTGCGTAGACCCAGAGTTTGCAGTACAGACTGAAACCACGTGGGAGTCGAGTGAAGACCGATGGCGAAATGCTGCGTCGTTGTTGGAGGCGGCCAATCTGCTGCTGGATCAGGAGATTGTTCTTCTGTGAGCTCGACAGGCTGTCGCCATGTCGAGCCAGCACAAGTTCAGCCACCCGGGCACGGGCTGCCCCGGCGTTCTCGAACTGCGAACTGATGTTCCCGCGGTGAATGTGAATTCTTGCGGAGGCCTGAGTCGGAACGGTCCGCATGCGTTCAAATATCCTGAGGTTACTCATCCAAAACAGCCAGTCCTCTACGTAAGCAATGCTTTCAGCAAAGTGATTGTCAATGCAGTCGCGGCGGATGAGCAGGCTGGACGGCTGGAAAGGATTCCGCGTAGTGAGCACAGTGGCCCAGTTCGCTTGCGTGACCAGCGCCGGACGCACGCGTTTCGGTCTCCGACCTGTCCCGCTGTACTCGATCGAGAATCCGAAACACGTTTCATCAGTCGCGGATTGCAGGAACGCCACCGGATCAAACGCGAGTTCGTCGTCCGCATCGAGAAAAAACACCCACTCTCCTGTCGCTTGTGACAGCGCATGGTTTCTGGCGGAAGAAGCCCCCGCATTAGTCTGCCCACTAACTGTCA
>JBDOMX010000839.1:5405-14335 GCA_039831615.1 Planctomycetaceae bacterium | reverse complement strand
CCATCGCTTCCGAGAACTTCCGGCCGTTGCACGCCTGCCGGAAGGTCACGATGATCAGCAGCCAAAACAGGACAGTTGTTACTCGAACGGTCCTAAACTCCGAAGACTTGTGGGGAGGACAAGGTCATCCATGAACTATGACGTCCTGATTGCTGTGGTGGTGGCCGGAGTCGTCGCCGTTCCGGTGCTGCTGTGGTGTGTGATCGCCTGGGCAGGATCTGCTCCGGTGATGACGCTTCACAAAGTGTTCTTAAATCCGTTGCCGGAGCCAGAATCCCGGGAGATTCTTTTCAGCGTGTTAACGGAGACGCCTCATCTGGATGGCGACTGGCTGAACGCGGAAGGTTTTACTCCGATCGGAGTCTTTCAGGCGGAGGGGCTGTTCGGCACTCCCAACGTGATCGCATGGGGGAGACGGGGCGAAGCGACATGGTTGTGTGGTTACCTGCTTCCCGACGGCACGTGCCAGCTGGACTTCGTCTTACAGCTGGGCGAGTCGATGCTCACCACCGGCACGGCAAAAGACGGGCACCTGTTCCCGACGGAACACGGCAAATTCGTTCAGACATTCGACCGCGACCGTCCGTCTGATCTGTGGCAGCTCCATCAGCAGGCAACGCAGTTCCTGAGTACTTCGTTTGGTCTGCAGATCGACCGAGGCGTGCCGGACTTCGCTGAATGTTTTGCTGACTCACTGCGGGCCGAAGGTGAATACGTTCGCAGCATGTTCCTGTGGTCCGCACGAATCCCCTGGTGGTATTTCACTCGCCGGCATACAAGGCATAATCGAACGGTCGAACAGCTCTGTGGCTGAACGTGGGGTGCGAATGAAGCTCACGAAATGGGACGGGCATCCGACAGGATGCGTCGACGCGAGATGATGTTGAGACGAGCGAATGCAGTAGTGGTCTCCGGTGTGCTATGTTTTCCGGTGCGCGTCATCGGTCCAGGAGGCGAAGGGGGTCACTGAGAGGTTCGAGTTGTAGTAGCGAGGATCGTGCGTGACTTCGCTGCCGACCCACGGAGGGAGCTCAATCTGTTGCTCCTCCGCGTCGAGTTCAATCTCTGCGACGACGAGTCCGGCGTTGTCACCGAGAAACTCATCGACTTCCCACGTCATCCCTGCGTAGTCGAGCACGCGCCGATGTTTTTCGACCAATGGCTGGTCACACAGTTGCTGCAGGGACTGCGCGTCTGAAACAGGGATCGAGTATTCGAATTCGGCACGGCTTGCCCCCGTTGTCAATCCTTTGATCGTGAGGACACCAGCATCACCGGCGATTCGCACGCGTACCGTGCGGTGTTTGTCGCGACTCAGATATCCCTGGCAGTAGTATGTTGGTTTCACACTTCGCCAGTCGTCACCAGTCACAAGGGATTTTCGTTCGATTTCAGTGGCCATTTCCTGCGATCCTGGTGAGGAATTTGGGTTAGCCTGTATCAGCGGAGATCAACCGATGGCCGCCATCAGCATGTTGTCGCGCAGTATCGTCTCCGCGCGGGGGCGAGCAGTGTCTGCTCGAACTGTGGCTGCGAACTGGTCAGCAATTCGGCTCTGAATCAGCCCTGTCGGTCAGTTGTCGCCCGCATCATTCCGGATGCAGTAGACGCGTGCAGAAGTACGAATCAGCAGTCGATCACCGACGATGGCTGGTGTCGCCATGGCCATGTCGTCGTCTGCCAGAGTGTTCCTGTACAGCAGCTCGAGCTCATCGGTGGAACTCATCACGAACGTGATTCCGTCCTCGTTCAGACAGAACACTTTGCCGGCGTAGGCCCAGGGGGACGACGTAAACGCTTTGCCCTGTGGAATTCGTCTCTTCGGCACAACCTCTGCACCGTCCGTCGGATTGAACGCTGCAATGAAACCGAAGTCGTACAGCACCACCAGGAGATCGTCGTAGATGAGCGTGGAGGGATTGTAGGGGCCCGCAAGTTGTTGGCACCAAACAATCCACTCGTTCGACGTTTCGTCGGTACCAAGTGAAATATCGCCGTCGGCACCGGGCTTCATCGCGAAAATCGGACGTCGTCGTTTGTCTCCCACGTAGCCGGAACTGACGTACAACAGACCGTTATATTCGTAGGGGGTGGCGATCGTGATGCTCGACATCCCCCCAAATTCCCACAACAGTTTTCCGTCAGGATCATAGGATCGGACTTTGCCGGTGCCGGGTGTGACGATTTCCGTCCGCAGGTCGTTTTGCCAGATGAAGGGTGTCGCCCAGTTGCTCTGTTCATCGCGTTCGATCCGCCAGATTTCAGTGCCCGTGCGGGCATCGAGTGCCAGCAGGTATGACTCATCGTCGTTGTCATTAACGATGTAGAGACGATTGTCGTGCAGGACCGGAGACGCTGCCGTCCCCCAGCCGTAGCGCGTCTTGTGAGCTGCCAGGCGTTTTTCCCAGACCGGTTCGCCCGCCAGATCAAAACAGAAGATACCGAGGTTCCCGAAATAGGCGTACACGCGTTCGCCGTCGGTGACGGCGGATTCTGATGCGAAGCTGTTCTTGAGGTGAATACCGGAGTCCGGCGCGCCCTCGTGAACCTGTTTCTGCCAGACGATATTTCCTGAATGCAGGTCCAGGCAGTAGACCATCCATCGAAAGTTGCTTTGAGGCTTTGGTCGATTGCCTCCGAAATAGAGTCCTTTCTTTGGCTTTTCGGATTCTGCGGAATTGATCGCGGACGTCAAAAAAACACGGTCGCCCCAAACGATGGGCGACGACCATCCTCGTCCTGGCACGTCCCGCTTCCATTCCACGTTTTCGGTCGCCGACCACTTTACAGGCAATTGATCGTTGTCCGAAACTCCGCGCGCCTGTGGGCCCCGAAACTGGGGCCAGTTTTGGTCCGCTGCCGCTGCCATTGCGCTGCAGCAGATCATCAGAACGCACGTCAGCAGTGAAGTACGGAGTGTCGGGTGCATTGAAGTTCTCGCATGATCGATCGGATGGAAAGCTGGCCTGAACGTGTCACGAGGACCGCAGGAAATAAGACTGGCTCCAACCAGGAATATGTTCGTGACTTGTCGTTGCGACGTCTCTCTGATCGGTGCCTGCCCCTTTTTCGGATGACAAGCTCGTCCCGCCGCCAGATGGGGACAGATCCCCTGCCGCCGAACGGCACCGGCTGCAATGTACTCAACCTGCGGCAATGAACCAGTCGTCGTTCATGGCTCATCGTGCGAATAGGGGGATTCGCGGCGGTTGCCCGTTCCGGCAGGCAAGCCCGCAACGAAGGGAGACCGCATCACGCTGCAGCCTCGGCCAGAACTTCGGCGTCGAGCTGTTTCTTGTGCGGACACCCATTGTCCTTCCACCATGCTGCCGCATCGCGGTCAGTCCATGGAGTCGCATTGTCACAGTTCAGCAGGGCGTCCCGCAGATCGGCCGCCGATTGATACCGATCGTCGGGTTTTTTCTCGAGACACTGCATCACAATTCGTTCCAGTTCCAGAGGGATTCCATCGACCAGATCTGACGGTGAAACCGGGGCTTCTTTGGCGTGTGCCACAAGAATCTTGAGTGGGTTGTCGTTATCGAACAAGGCTCGTCCCGTCAGCAGCCACCATGCGACAGCACCGAGCGAATAGATGTCACTGCGTTCGTCGGCGGGATCCCCCACGGCCTGTTCGGGCGACGTAAACAAAGGAGATCCCGTGATCTTTCCCTGTTGTGTGAGCCCACTGTCCTGAACCGACGACAGGGGCCGTGCCAGTCCGAAATCAAGCAGTTTGATGACATCGAACAGCCCGCCACGATGAGCTGAAAAAATATTCGCGGGTTTGATGTCCCGATGAATCAGTCCTGATTCGTGGGCTTCACGCAGCGCGTCACAGATCTGAGCGAGCAGATAGATGACTCGTTCTGCCGGCAGTGGGCCGTGCATGGACACCAGCTGGTCCAGGTTCATGCCGGGCAGGTATTCCATCACATAGTAAAACGTGCCGTCCTCGGCCCGGCCGTAGTCGAAAATCTCCACGGTGTTCCAGTGCGTCAACCGAGAGGTTGCTCTCACCTCACGTTCGAATCTTGCCAGTGCTTCAGGATCAGTAGCCCGATCGGGACGTATGATTTTGATGGCACAGGGTCGCTTGAGGAGCGTATGTTCCGCCAGATAGACTTCGCCCATTCCTCCGGAGCCCAGCAGTCTTGACAGCTGATACTGGCCCAGACGTCGCGCTTCAAAAGCCTCCCGTCGCAGGGTGTTGATCGTGAATACACCCCACGTCGCGGTCACTGCCGTGATCATCATCACCAGTGAAAACTGCAGCGGCTCGGACCGACTCATCACCATGGTGACGTCCTGCAGTGGCGGTCCGAGCCGACCATCACCACGCGGCTGTTGACGAATCCCGTCGATTTGTGCCAACAGGACAATTCCCACAGGAATCAGCGCCATAGCACCAATGGGCCATACGGCGCGTCGCCAGGTGTTGGGAATGAATAACGCGTACGTGAACGACAGAATAATCCACTTCGGTGACACCGGGTGGGCAACCTGCTGAATGGGCTGGCCCAGCAGGCACGCGCAATCGATGATCGTAAACATCAACACCGGCAGACCAAACAGCAGCCACTCCATAAGGCGCAGGTGGGCGAGGGCATGCTGACAGTTGCGGCACATGCGAAATGCCATCAGGCCGGAAATCCCGATGATGCCCAGATGGACCCAAAACAGCAGTGACCCGGTCACCCCGCCAAACTGAGTCGGCTGAAAGCGGTTACGGATGAAGATGATTGTGAATCCGGAAAACAGCAGCAGTGAGGCAACCTTGAGACGGTCTCGAAGGACACTGTTGACGGCACTGCTCAGGCCCGGACCGCTGCCCTCGACCAGTGCCGGACGAGGTGCCTCGACTTTGAGTCGGTGGTCAACAGCAGTTGCGGGCGAATTGACGATCGTCCGCTGAAGTTCCGAGGAATCAGTCATTGACGTATTGGCTGCACCGGGGCAACAGGACGTCCAGGATCAAATGGAGATGAATCAGGAGCACGAACCAGAGAGGAATCTGCCGGTCGCGGACGTTGGACGGCGCGGCGCTCGAATTCCTGACAAAAGACATTTGTTTTGAATCCGGATCTTCCAGACGCGATCTCAAAATCGGTCAGGCGCCCGCTCCGACGACAGCCTGAAACCGCGCAAACAGTCGGTCCACTTCGAGTCGCGTCTCCGCGTCCATTTCCCAGGCATTCGGTTGGATTCGCAGCGTGTTGGGGAAAAGACCGCGTTTGTTCAACAGATATTTTTCAATGGCCAGAAAACCGTCGAGACCGGCCTGGATTTGCAGCGTGACGAGTGCGCAGATTGGCAACGACAACTCGTAGATTCGATCTTCATTTCCTGCCTTAAGTGCTTCCCATAATCCCACAATGCCGTCGAGCAGTTCGACGCCAGGCATTGTTCCCGCGATCCCTCGACGGTAGCAGTCGACAAGATTGATCCCACCGGATCCTTCGAAGATGCGCGCGGTTCCGCCCGTCGCATCGCGCAGCCGCGAGAGATTCGGCCCCAGCGGACTGGCTTCCGGTTTGAAAAAGATCCTGTCCGGCCCAAACTGGTCCAGCAGGTCCAGATAGACCCGGACATCGATGCCTCCGCCCACGTAATTCGAGGCATCCTGGACGACGAGCGGAACGGAGACACTGTCGGCAATGCCGGCGAAGTAGCCCAGGGTGGCGCTGCCGTCCAGTTTTGTGGCCACCGGCGGAATGGCCATCACGGCAGTTGCTCCCAGTTTCTCCGCATGGCGGGCGAATTCGATAGCCTCCATCGTGCTCTCTGCCCCCACACTGATCACGGTGGATCCCCGTTTTTCGATCGACTGGCAAACCTCCGCGACCAGCTCACGACGACGATGGAATCCGAGGCGCAGGATTTCACTGACCATCGCCACGACCACACCGTTTGCCCCGGTTTCGAATGCCCAGTCGATTTCGGTACGCAGTGCGTTTCGATCCAGGCCGAGGTCTTCGGTAAACGGTGTTTGCAGGACCGCCAGCACGCCGTTCAGCGGTTGTTCAGGAGGAGAGGGCATGCTTGATGGCCTGAGTCATTGTTTCGATTGTGAGTTCGAGGCATCCGCGAGCAAACGGCGTCTGCCACACCTGGTAGATGTCAGCATCATACAGGTCGGCCGGCGGCATATACCCGATTGAGCCGTTGATGAGATTTGCGCACAGAATGACTCGATCCGGAAATCGTCGGCGCAGCTCCTGCTGGAGTACCGAATACGGTTCGCCGGGGCACCCGACGAGGACTGCATCTCCGATTTGCCATACATGGACCGTCATGGTGTAAGTTGACCCGTCGCCAATGGATTGCCGAATGTCGCGTTTCCTCCGCAGACGTTCTTCGACCGCACGATCGTCGCAGACGAGCCGCTGCTGCTCGAGTTCGTCTGCGGTTGGCCAGTTCTTTAGAGGCAGTTCCACAGTGGACTGATCGACCAGCAGCCGTGGCGACGATGTGGTCGACTGATGACGCCAGGCGGCAAGCGGCGCACCGGATTCCACCGCCTCCGCGTACATGAGTCTGGTTTCCGGAGGTTCCATGTCGTGGAGTGTCGCCAAAGCTGCGAAGCCCAGCTGGTGGCCGTGACGATCGGCGATGAGTGGATCTCCGACGTACTGGTAACGCGGTGCGAGTTCCCCGCAGGCACCCAGCAGGAAGAGGGCGGGTGCTCCCGTGGCGTCCTGCATGGTCTGCCGCATGGCTCCCACGTAGTCCGGTGAAATCGCGGTGTTGTCCCAGGCCAGTGTCGTCGGGTGACAGGCGTAGTTGACGAGGGTTGCTCTGAGATGACCGGAGTTGCCCGTGACCCGGCCGATCAGTAAAGTGTCGTCCGCCTCGCGATCCGGATTGTATCCACAGAGGAAACGGTCGCGACTCGGATCCGGATCCGGCAGGTCGCGTACCGTTGCCAGACCGCACCGGCCGGTATGCCAATCAAGCACGCTGTCGACCTGTGAGGCCTGAGCTTCACGGACGGCCTGAACACTGCGGTCAAAAAGTGTCTTTAACCATTCCTGCAACAGCTCAGTACCGGGTAATGAAGTGTCGGGCTGCATCAACGGTGGACCCGCGTGCGTATGGCTCAACGCGAAAATCAGCTGGGAAGGGGCGAGCTTCAATTCACCGAGCAGTTGACTGCGAAAGTCGGCAAACGTTTGCGGGGTTTTCCACCATCCAAGGTCGGCATCAATCAGAACCAGTGGCGGTTCACCGGCGCCCGTCGCCAGCGTCAGGGCCGACAGTGTTAAAGATCGATGGATGGAATCAGCAACATCATGTTTGGCGGCGCCCCAGTTGCGGCAATAGATTCCGACGGGCGGTGTGATGTCGACTCGGGCGACTCCGATTTGACCACGAAAAGATGCATGTCGGAATCCCGGTGGAATGCTCGGCTGCATGGCCTTCTGGTCTCCTGCTGGGCCGCTCATCGGGGCATGGGGGCTGATCATGCGTCTTCGACGAATTGCGACGCAGTCCTCGATGCAAAGATAATCGTTGTGGCTGCCGTGATGTGGGACTCTGACAGTTAGCGCAGGCAGTTGCTACTTGTCATACTCCATGTTGAGCCGGACACCACTGTCTTTTAACGTCTTAAGATGAGTGGATTTGGACTCTTCGTTCAGCGGATTCCCTGCCAGATACAGCTTCCAGAAAGAAACGAACCGTCGCTCACCCGCGGCATCCTCGGCAGCCATTTTGGCAAGCGGACCGATATCCTGAATCCTGTTATTGTGCAGGTAGGTTGAATAGACCGTTTTGCCGGCCGGGAGTGTTGATACGTCTTCGATCTCGTTGTGAGCAACTCCGATCGAGTCCAGGCGAGGAAGTTTCGAAATTGGCGAGAGGTCCCTGAGTTTGTTGTGATTCAGCGACAGCGTCCAGAGTTTGGTGAGTTTGGTGGCAGCGGCGATGGATTCGATCTGATTGTGAGACCCATACAGCGACGTCAGCCTTTCCAGTGGCTCCAGTCCGTCCAGGGTCTGTACTTTGTTGTGCTCGAAGTTCAGGTACTGCAGTTTGATCAGCTTTCCCAACGGCTGCAGGTCAACGATCTGGTTGTGCTGAAGGCTCAGCGACTGCAGATTCTTACAACCCGCCAGTGCAGAGACGTCCGTGATCTTGTTTTTTCCGAATCGGGCTTCCCCGAGATTCGTGCAATGCTCCAGCCCCGTGAGATCGGAGATTCCTTTGCCTTCGACGTTGAATGAATAGACTGCGCGCAGATCTTCGACGGTGATATCATCGCCTTCTTTCTGCCGCTTGTGTTTGTGTGCCAGAACTGCTTCTCGCAATGCTTCATCCGGGATTTCGATCACATCGGACAGATTCTGGGCTGCCGCGAGATGGCACGAGAGAACGGGAATCAAAACGGTAAGGAATTGTCGCAGCGAAATCATGGGAACCTCAAAGTCAAAAAACGACAGGGCCAGGATGTTCTTCCGGCGAAGTCAGGCAAAGACGTTCTCTAACGTCCTCAATCTTTGGCGGATGGACCCACCGTTGCCAGCGTGGAGAGTCTAATCGCAACGTTGACAGCCGTGAAGTATAAGTGAGATTCCGTGCCACAAAACACAGATTCAACGGGCCGTCGCGGGGATTGCAGTGGCTTCGCAGGCGGTGACCTGTCGGAAGTGGTCGCTGGCGTCTGACGGCAACACTCAGGGAAGCGGTGTTGCGGCGCCGGTTGTGTCATTCAACGACTGACGCTCGATTTCCTCGATGTGCGTTTCAAAGCATGCCGGACACATTCCGTGGGTCATGTCACGCCCCGTCAGCTGGACAAGGTATTCTTCAACCCGTTTCCAGTAGCCGGCGTCGTCACGGATGCTCTTGCACCACGCACAAATCGGCAGCAGGCCCTGCAGTGTTTTGACTCCGTGAAGTGCTTCGGCCAGACGTTCGCCACGCGCCGA
>JBDOMX010000839.1:0-5395 GCA_039831615.1 Planctomycetaceae bacterium | reverse complement strand
CAACCTGACGTGCGAGAATCTCGAGTGCGGAGGACTTCCTGGAATCAAGCTTCCGAGGTTTTCGATCAATCACACAAAGTGTTCCCAGCGCGTGGCCCTCTGAGTTGACCAACGGGGCACCGGCATAAAACCGAATATCCGGATTGCCGGTCACGAGCGGGTTTGAAGAAAAACGATCGTCGGAGCGGGCGTCTTCCACGACCAGCAATTCGTCTTTGAGGATTGCGTGCGCGCAGAACGCATGATCACGTGAAGTTTGCTGTGCATCCAGGCCGACTCGAGACTTAAACCACTGCCGGTCGTCGTCGAGCAACACCATCAATGCGATCGGCACACCACAGATTTGAGCCGCCAGAGTGGTGATATCATCGAATGCGTCTTCAGGGGACGTGTCCAGCAAACGATATTGCCGCAGTGCATCGAGACGCGCTGATTCTGAATCTGGAATCGGTGCCTTCATAATTGCCCTGACTTGTGGCCGCCTTCGTGCGCGACGTGTAGATGGATGTTCCGTCCTGCTGTTCACACTCAGTTTGCCACGAGGCAGAGTGTTGCCACACACCGACGCGGGAACCGCAAACAACACCATCACTATCCAAAATAGAGTGTGTCTCCAGCGCTCCCGGAAACGGCATCAGCTGAAACGTTGTCTCGAAGGATTTGCGGTTTCCTGTCTGCAGTCCTGTGTGCAGTGTCCATTCGCCTTTGTGGCCGACCGATCAGTCCCGGCAGAAAACGCCAGTCGGCAATCGGAGCGTTCGTCTGGTCCAATACGGATGTGGAAGGCGAGTTGAGAACGTCGCTGAAGAATTGATCGCCACCACCAGGATTCTGCATAATCATGCCGTTCAGGCTCCGTGTCCGCTTCCAGCAGTGAACTGAAAGAGTCTCAGTGCGAGGAAGGTGACACACCGATTGCGCACAGCGTCACTCGTCCGGTTTATAAGATCCCGCAAAAAACCCATCGGCGAATAGCGGCAGGAGTTGCGAGTCACGGATCCTACTTCAGCACAAACTGCCGGACTTCGGTTCCGGATGGTCCGACTTTGCTGTGTTTGGCAGTTGTCGGACGTCGGAAGGAGTCGGTATCTTCGATCAACCGGGTCACACAACGGCAGGATCAGATGATGCGATGCGGTTCGGTCTGAGGCATGCCGCCAGTCACCTGAACGGTCCTGTCAGAATGCACGAAGAGGTTGACTTCGCTGCGAATTCCAAATTCCGGCAGGTAGACGCCGGGTTCAATCGTGAACAGGGTACGGGGCAGAATACGGCGGGTCTCGTGAGTCTCCAGATTGTCGATATGCGTTCCGTTGGCATGAGTCTCCCGCCCCAGACTGTGGCCGGTCCGGTGGCAGAACGCGTCTCCGTACCCCGCCGCCACAATCACGCGTCGGACAGCATCATCCACCTGCCATCCCTCAGGTTTTTCTCCGGCAGCCACTGCTGAACGGACATATTCGATTCCAGCGTCACGCGCGTCGGCAACAATGCGAAACACTTCCTCATAATGTGTGGGAATCATGGCACCGCTGTAACCGCACCGCGTCAGATCGCTGTAGATGCCATCTTCATGGTCATGTCGGGCCCACAGGTCGATCAGAACAAAGCAGTCAGGCAGGATCGTGGCGTTCCTGCCGCTTCCGGTTTCGTAGTGAGGGTCACCACCGTTTTCATTCACGGCGACGATCGGCGGATGGTCAGTGATCATGCTGTTGGCGGAAAAGTGCTGCAGGATTACCTGTTGGACTGCCAGTTCTGCAACGCTCCCGTGCTGCCGTATTTCATCGGCAATAAACTTCCACGCAATTTCGAATGATGCATTTGTGATTTCGGACGCCGCCAAATGCGCCTCAAATCGGGCCTCCGATAAAGTTGCCTCGAACAGCGAAATCAAGTCGCCGGAACTGTCAACGTCACACCCGAACGACTTCACCAGCTCGACGGTGCCGGCGTCCACCTGAGCGACGTAGGGATTGGCATTGCGAGCCGAGTATTCCATAGCGACTCGGGGGCAGCTCGACACGGCCCTGCCAAGTGCTGCTTCCAGCTCCTGCCACGTGAGGTAAATGTCGGCGTCGCCTGGCAGATGGCTGAGGACACCGGTCTCGATCCGATGCACAATCTTCCGCGGCGGGCCCTCAGCCGGGATGAAGTAGTAGTATCGTCGCGACGTCACAGAGTCGTCGGGAATCTGAAGAATTCGGCGAGCCGGTATGTTGCTGCCGCGGAAGTCGTACAGCAGCCAGCCGTCAAACCGAAAATCTTGAAGTGCCTGTTGAATGGCCGGAAGATCGAACATACTTACTCGCCGCCGAATTCGTCGTGGTAATCTTCCATGGCCCGTTCAATCACCCGCTCGGCATGAGCGCGGCCATAGACGTGGTCGATTGACACGTGGCTGGATGCTTCGCCTGGCATGACCTTGTAAGTCGTAAAGTAGTGGCGAAGTCGCTGAACGATTGCCGGCGGCAATTCATCAATATCCTGAATCCTGGCCCAGATGTTGTCGGACTCCATGACGCCGATGATTTTGTCATCTGCTTCACCGTCATCCAGCATTGGTAAGCCACCGATGACTCGCACATTGATGATCACTTCGGATTTGGCGATGGGCCGCTCGCTCAGCACGCAGATGTCGAGGGGGTCGCCCTCACCTCGCCTGGCATTCGGCATCAGTGCAGCGACGCGTGGACCGCAATAGGTTCGAGGGATAAATCCATAGAGCGCCGGTGGTTGAGACGACGTCCGGTTGGGCCGATCAACGCGAAGGTAGCCGGTCGTCTTGTCGACTTCGTACTTGACGAGGTCAAATGGTGTAATCTCGATGAATCCGTGGACGAGACCAGGCGGATTCGGGCCGACTTCCAGTCCGTGCCACGGATGCGGACGCCAGCGGAAGAATGGTTTCGGAAAACTCATGAGGTCAGTCTGGTACTGCAGGTTGAGTTGAGTTCAGTGATGGCAGCGCATGCGGAGTGTAAACTGAAGTGATGCTGTTGGTATCGGCGGACCAGAGCGATTCCACGATTCGTTCGAACTTTCGGATGTCCAGGTCAATGGACTCAGCTGAGATCGATGGGACAGACGAAGTCGTTCGGTTTCACTGTCAGCAGTGAACACGGCAGTTCCGGCAGCAGTCGTTCCGCGGTATTACCGAACAGCATGCCGGGAATCCCCCCACGACCGGAACTCGCCATAATCAGCAAGTCAATGTCCAGTTCTTCGATCGCAGTCAGGACGCATCTGTCGGGGACACCTTCAGCCATCTGAGTCCGGACTCCACTGTCCAACGTGCGAAAATCGGTTTCTGACAGCTGATCGTGCAGTTGCGCTTCGGCTTCCGCTTTGGCTTCCTCGCTCCGTTTCGCAAGTTCATCTTCTGAAGTACCGGCGCGTGCCATCCGCCGATGATGATTTGTGTCCACAGCATGCATGACTGTGAGCTGGATGGGAATGGCGCGCCCCAGAGTCACCCCGGCTGAGATCACCTGTGTTCCAACTTCTGACAGGTCCGTTGCCGCAAGGACATCCAGCACCGCATCGTCGTCTGTTTGCGGTTTGACCAGCCAGACCGGACCCGGAGCGTTGCGCAACAGTTTTTGTCCCGTCGTACCGAACAACAGCCGGCGCACCGCACCGGAGGCACGAGTGCCACAAATGATGAGAGTCTGTCGTGAGCCACCTGCTGCCCGCAGGATTTCAAACCAGTCTGTTCCATGCACCACTGTTTGTTTGGTGTTGGTCGTCAGATTTGCATGGTGAGCAGATAAATCGGCCAATACCCGCCTGGCTTCGTCCCGGTCATTGTCTGCACGCAGACTTGCTTCCGTCGTCGAAGCGAAGAATCCGGCTTCCGGTGGATCGAGTACGGAAACCATCTCCAGCGGGATTCCAATGGAAGCGGCCAGACGAAATGCCTGACGAACGGCGATCCTTGTCGCGGGATCCACATTCGCCGCATCCCATGGCTGCGATTCCGGCATGGCCACGCCGACTACAATCCTGTCGATCTCATCCATATTCGGTATTGTCCTGGTACGTCGGGGGCTTGATTTCGCAATGATTCAGACTGCCGAACGGTCTCGAGCTCTGCGCGTGCAGCCGTCCCGGAACAGGCAAACACGAGTTGATTCCAGAGCAGCCCTGGTTTTTTAGTAAGGTGCGCCGCTCCGTGAGCTGGATTACCGGCGAATTGGCGCACGGAGCGCTATCTTTCCGCAGTGTCGTGAGCGCGTGTAAGTGAGTCCTGAGTTCGAGCGACATGTGACTATGATGAAAAAAATCAGCAGGAGAGTTCTGATGAAGCGCGTGTTTGCACTGGGATTGCTGGCGGCCGCCGGAGTTGCCATTTTTGGTCTGTCCGGCAAAGCTGAGGTTTATGTCGGTCGGCGCATACAGGCAACAGCGCCCCTGGAACGGATTGATCATGCGGACTGGGATCGACTGTTGAAGACCTACGTCAATGATGACGGCATGGTAAACTACGGCGTCTGGCACAACAATTCGGCGGACCGCCAGGCGCTGAGCCAGTATTTGAATCATCTTTCGAGCGGTGGAGCGACTGCCAATACTCCGACTGATGCAAAACTTGCATTCTGGATCAATGCCTACAACGCCGTCACGATTCACGGCATCCTGCGGGAGTATCCGACGTCCAGCATCCGGAACCATACATCAAAAATTGGCGGGTACAATATTTGGAAACATCTGCAGCTTTACGTCAATGGCAGGCCATACTCGCTCAATCACATCGAACACGAGATTCTGCGAAAGATGAATGAGCCACGGATTCACTTCGCGATTGTCTGTGCGTCAATCGGCTGTCCACGACTGCTCAACGAGGCCTATACGCCGGACCATGTTCAGGAACAACTGGACACCAACGCTCGCGATTTTTTCAGTCGCCGACAAAATTTCCGGTACACCCAGGGTCAGATGTGGCTGTCTTCGCTGATGAACTGGTTCGGCGCGGATTTCGGCGACAGCCAGTCGAGCCGTCTGCAGAGGATCGCCCGGTGGCTGCCGACAGAACAGGCACAAAGGGCCGCGCTGTCCGGCGACGCCAGGGTCAAGTACCTTGACTACGACTGGAATTTGAATGAACAGCGCTAACGAAAGCGAAATTGCGGATTGCGTGGAATACCCATCACGGGGCGCAGTGCGTTAAAAAACAAACTGACGGTTTCCCGCCCCGGTTTTCTGACATCTGTCCACCGCGGTTGTCAATCCTTTCGGAAAAGTACAACCACAATGGATCGAATTCGCTTTCATTCGGTCATTTGAAGCGCACAAAAAAAGGGCTCTAGCGACGAAACAGTGGGTAACTTACAGGTGACATGCGACCCTGGCTGTCAGACATGAGCGCCTCTGGAATCTGAACAACAAAGCCTTG
>JBDOMX010000784.1:0-3194 GCA_039831615.1 Planctomycetaceae bacterium | reverse complement strand
TTCAGCAGTTTCGGGTCGGCCGGTGGAGCGACCGGATTGGTCTATGTGACAGGCGATGGCGGGGATACCTGGGCTAACCCCGGCAGTGCGGGCATCAGTGGACAGAATATTTCCGGGATCGCGGCTGAGGGCGGAACGATCGTCGTGACGTCGCAGAGTCCCGGCGGCATCTTCCGGAGTACCGATGCCGGTGGCACTTTTGCGCCAATCGCGAGCGCTGACTTTGCGTCGGATGGTGCCACCAATTTCTTTGATCTTGTCCCAGATCCAACGACACCCGGACGATTATATGCGGCTGCAGAAGACACGGGAATCTATCGGTCGGATGACTTTGGGCTGAATTGGACAAAAATTACCGGTGTGGGCGGAGGTGCCATCAACGGTGCGTTGAACGCAGACATCACGAATTCATTGAATAACAACCTTGAGATGACCGTGCATCCGTCGACCGGTCGTCTGTACCTTGGCGTCGTACTTGCCGGACAGGTTGGAGGGATCTATTACACCAGCAATGGTGATCAGGCTGCGCCAACGTGGATTGAAATGGATGTCCCCGTTCTGCCTGCGCTGCCCGCGACGACCCCAACTGCCATCACCGGTGCTGCGGATGATCCCCCCGCCCCGGCCACGCCGGATGGTTTGCCTCCAATTGTGATAACGGCTGCCGGTCATGGGCTCTCAACCGGCGATACGGTTCAGGTTCGCAACGTTGGTGGTAACACAAACGCAAACGGCTTATGGGCGGTGACCGTGCTGGACGTGAACAATGTGTCTTTGAATGGCAGTCCCGCCAGCGGTCCAGCTCCGTATGTGGCCAGCACGGGGCAGATCATTCGTGTGACGACTCCCAGTCCATCGTTCAAGGACATCGACGAAACGGGCTCTCAGGGACAGATTCATTTTTCGATCGGAACAGACCCCAACAACCACAACCTTGTTTTCATCGGTGGCGACCGACAGGAACAGCCGAACTCGATTGGAGACGTTCTGTCTGGTGGCTCGATTTTTCGCGGAGACGTGTCGATCATTCGAAATCCCAACGTCGTGCCTTCTCCTCAATGGGACCACGTCACAAACAACCCCATGCCCTCCTTCGATCCGCAGGGTGGCACGGCTAGTAATAGTGGATCGCATGCGCATTCACGCGACATTGCTTTTGACGCCAACGGTGACTTACTTGAGAGCGACGATGGTGGGATTTTCCGACGAACGAATCCTCAAGACAATACGGGTGACTGGTTCTCTCTTGCGGGGAATCTTGGCGTCGTCGAATATCACAGCATTGCCTACGACACCAATTCGGACGTGATTCTGGGGGGGACTCAGGATAACGGTACGCACGTTCAGAATTCACCTGGGTCAAATCTGTTCTCAATGTTCAATGGTGACGACGGTGGCGACGTCGCGGTTGATGCTGTCTCCCTTGCGGGAGCCAGCCAGTCCATTCGTTATCACAGTTCACAATTCCTGAGCGACTTCGCTTCGTCTGTGTGGGATGCCAGCAACAAAGAGCTCAGCAGAACCAGCAGAAGTCTGTTCGCGACCGACTTCAACCCAATAACGCCCCAATTCTACACGCCGATCGCACTGAATGCTGTGGTTCCGACGTCGCTGATCCTCGGTGGCGGTAATGGTGTCTACGAATCGTTCAATCAGGGTGACACAATCGACAACGCGGGGGCAGGCGTTGTTGCCACAGGATCGGCTGCCGGCCCATTGGCGTATGGCGGATTTTCGGCGGTGAACGGTGACAACCGCTGGGTGATCTACGCCGGTGATGCGGACGGTTATGTTCACGTGCGTACCGAAGCAGCCGGACCGTTCACCATGAGCCCGGACTTCGAAGAAGGGATACTCGATGTCGAAATGAACCCCAACGAGTGGATGGAAGCCTTCGCCGTCAACAAAAACTCCGTCCGTCACACAACGGATGCCGGTGCCACGTGGTCAAACATCACAAAAAATCTGTTCACGGCCGGAGCCGGGAACGTCCGTTCCGTTCAGTACATCGACGGTGGTGCGGTCGACGGTCTGGTTGTCGGTACCGATCAGGGTCTGTTTGCCACAACAATCGCCCATCTGGGAACATGGTTCTCCTTTGGGTCAGGAATTCCTGACATTCAGATTCGTGATATGGATTATGACGCGACCGAAGACCTGCTGATTCTCGGGACACTCGGACGTGGAGCATGGCGACTGGACAATGCCAGCGAGTTTCTGCTGCCGCAGGTGACGCTGACCGTTGACACCGGCATCATCCCGGAAGACGGTTCCACATCAGTAATCGTGACCGCCACGATGAGCCGCACAAATCCCGACGCCGCCGTCATCATTCAGCTTGATTCGGCTGGCACGGCCACGTTCACGGAGACTGCGGGAAGCGGTGATTATCCGGACGACTACAGTCGCAGCAAAAAGGGAATCATCGAAATTCCCGCCGGCGTGCTGACCGGATTTGTGACGATCACGGCGCTGCAGGATGTCTTTGACGAAGATGATGAAGTTCTGCAGATTGGCATCGCCAGCATTGTTGACACGGAGGCCGAACTCTTCGTTCGCACTCAACGAGTCGCGGAAACTCAGACGTACAATTCGACCGGCGCCACAGGAATCGGTGACGGATTGACCGTGACGAACAGCATTACAGTGCCTGACACGGGCGTGGTTTTTGATCTGGATGTCGAACTGGATATTACTCATACCGAAACAACCGATCTGACTGCGGTCCTTGTGGCTCCTGACGGGACACGTGTCGAATTATTTAACGGCGTCGGCCCCGGCGGAGAAGCAAACTTCACCGAAACAATGTTTGATGATTCCGCCGCGACGGCCATCGCAGGCGGCACACCACCGTTCACCGGTAGCTTCAGGCCCAGTGAAATGCTGTCAGCGTTTATTGGTCGTGGAGTCGGCGGTGACTGGACGCTTGAGGTCACAGACAGCGCGTCGCCCCATACCGGGATTCTGAATTCGTGGTCTCTGACGGTTGACCGCACAATTGAACCGGTTGGTCTGCCGGAAGTCACCATCATCGATGATGATGCACTTCCCACGGTAACTCTCACCGCGTTGACTCTCACCGCGTCGCCACACAGCATCCTGGAAGACGGGTCCACTGGAGTCGCAACGATCACGGCAACGCTGAATACGTTGTCCGGTCGAGACGTGACCGTTGATCTTGTGCTGACGGGAAC
>JBDOMX010000033.1:2112-3195 GCA_039831615.1 Planctomycetaceae bacterium | reverse complement strand
GAACATCGTGCATGAAGACGACCTCTGCCTGGCGTTTCACGATGTCAGCCCGCAGGCACCGACGCATGTGCGGGTCATTCCCAAGCAGGAAATCGTCTCGGTGGCCGACCTGACCGAAGCCGATGCGGCCATCATGGGGCATCTGTTTGTCGTTGCCAGCAAGATCGCCGCTGAGCTTGGCCTCGAAAACGGTTACCGCACCGTTATCAACTGTGGGTCTGATGGTGGACAGTCAGTCGACCACCTACACATCCACCTGCTCGGGGGGCGAAAACTGACCTGGCCGCCAGGTTAGTCGCATTGCGAGCCTGTTTTGTTATTATCGTTATACAGAGAGTCTGTGGTTCGCCTGCAAATTGTCGAAACATCCATGGAGAGACCCATGTCAAGCTGTCACAGTTGTTCGTCCCCGAGTGAGTCGACGGGTCGTCGCACAAGGTCGGGAATCGCAAAGAGAGTTGTCGCCGCAGGCCTGGTGTTATGCGGGATGGGCGCGCTGCTGGTCGCTCAGTCCGGAAAGAAGGCCGACTCCGGGTCGAAGATGATTGAGGCAGCCAAGGCGTTTCAGAGCACGCTTTCCAAATCAGAGATGAAGAAAGCATCTTTCGCCTACAACGATAAGGAACGCCTGAACTGGCATTTCATTCCGCGAGTGCGTAAGGGATTGCCACTGAAGGAACTCGAAGGAGCCGCTCTGAAGTCCGCACATCGCTTGATCGCCAGTGGCCTCTCGGAAGTCGGTTACGATCAGGCCATCAACGTGATGAGTCTGGAAGAACTCCTCTTCCTGCTCGAAGGTGGCGACCGTGCCACACGCCGTGACAAACGTGATCCACAAAAATACTACATCAGCCTGTTCGGCAAACCGGGACCCAGCGGCACATGGGGTTGGCGCGTTGAAGGACACCATCTCTCGCTGAATTACAGCATCACCGACGGCAAGCTCGTCTCCACGACCCCCGAGTTCTTCGGTGCTAATCCTGGGACAGTCAATGCCGGACCCGGACGCCGCATCCGCGTATTGGGAACTGAAGAAGACCTGGCACGTCAGATTCTCAAATCCTGCACGGCAGCCCAGCAGAA
>JBDOMX010000033.1:290-2102 GCA_039831615.1 Planctomycetaceae bacterium | reverse complement strand
CGCCTGGCTCGATAAAGAAGCCCCCGACGATTTACGCGGCGGTGGAGTCGCCCAACCCGAAACAACAGCGCCAGTCGGTTTGAAGTACGGCGATATGTCGGCTGACCAGAAGAAGTTGATGAACGAACTGCTCACCGAGTACCTGCAAAACATGCCAGCCGATGTCGAACGTCTGCGTCGTGCAAAAATCAATAAGGCCGGCCTGGAAAACGTCCACTTTGCCTGGTGGGGCAGCGAAACTCTGAACGAACGCCATTACTACCGCGTGCAAGGCGAGACCTTCATCATCGAGTACAACAACACGCAGAACAGCGCCAACCACGTCCACTCGATCTGGCGCGATATGGCTGGCGATTTTAACGTGTCGTTGAAGAAGTAACGAACTGTGAACCCCGCGACCACGACAGCCGGAGTGACATCATGAGCCAGGTCGTTTCCCAGAACATCGAAGCCGCATACCGTGAGAAGTTTCCGGATTCGGCCAGGCTCTACAAGCGTGCCTCGACGATTTTTCCCAGCGGCGTCACCCACGACGGGCGTTATCTGCAACCCTTTCCGATCTACGTCGAGCGATCAGGAGGGTCGAAGAAGTACACGGTCGAAGGACACGAGATTGTCGACTTCTGGAGTGGCCATGGCTCGCTGCTCCTCGGGCATGGTCACCCGGCCGTTGTTGAAGCAGTACAACGTCAGGCCCCATTGGGGACGCACTGGTCCGCCTGTCATGAACTTGAAATCATCTGGGGCGAGTGGGTCCGCAAACTCGTTCCGTCCTGCGAGATGGTCCGATTCACCAACAGCGGAACCGAAGCGACTCTCATGGCGATTCGCGTCGCACGGATTGTCACCGGACGTACCAAAGTTCTGAAGTTCGCCGGCCACTTTCACGGTTGGCACGATCAACTCGCTCCGGCAGCAGAACCACCGCACGAAACCGCCGACTACGCCACGCCCGGCATTACCGACGAGGTCTCTGCTGACCTGGTGATCGTCAAGCCGAACGATCTGGAAGCGGTCGCGAAGGCGATCGACGAACATCAACCATCCTGTGTGATTCTCGAACCGACCGGAGGCCGTTGGGGGGTCGTGCCGATGCGGGAAGAGTTCCTGCAAGGGTTGCGTGCGATGACCGCCGAACGGGATGTTATCTTGATCTGCGACGAAGTCATTACCGGTTTTCGCGTCTCACCAGGCGGTGCGCAAGGCCATTACAGCATCACGCCTGACCTCACTTCCATGGCCAAAGTTCTCGCGGGCGGCTTGCCCGGCGGATGTCTCGGTGGCAGAGCCGATCTCATGCAGGCGATTGCCTTCGATAACTCTTACGGCAGGAAGATGAAACACCCCGGAACCTTCAACGCGAACCCGCTTTCGGCAGTCGCAGGAGCCGCCGCGTTGGAAGTTGTCTCCACCGGCGAACCATGTCGTCGCGCCAGCGAAACCGGCGTGAAACTGCGAGCCGCCTTGAACGAGATGTTCGCCCGAAAGAACGCCAAGTGGATCGCCTATGGTGATTTCTCCGGCGTCAAGATTCATTCCAGCTACGACGGTCCACGGCCAACCGACGACGACTTCATTCCCTACGACAATCAGTTGGAACTCGTCGATCGCAAGTGGGACCCGCAACTGACCCACGCATTCCGTTGCGGCCTGCTGCTGAACGGCATCGACTGGATGGGCTGGCACGGTATGATTTCCGCCGCCCACAGCGATGCCGACATCGACCGCGCCGTGCAGGCGTTCTCGGATACCATCGACCGACTCCGTTCTGATGGACTGACGGAGTAGCTTGATTTTCCTCCTTGGGAATCG
>JBDOMX010000033.1:0-280 GCA_039831615.1 Planctomycetaceae bacterium | reverse complement strand
AGCACCGGCTCGGCGGAATGTCCCTTCTGCGGTGCTGACGTCGGGGACGTTGCCTTCGACGGGGATTCGAATGACGGCTCACCCGCCTCAACGGGCAGACGAACCGGCCACTCAGGCCGTCCTGCTGACAGTACGATCGAAATCGTCGAATCAACACGCGATCGGCTGGTGATTCACATTCCCCCCGGCGGCAAGAAGACCCGCTCGATCGGCTGCTTTGCGATCGCTTGGAACGGCTTCATGGCGGGCTTCACGTGGATCTTGTTATTCGTCGGCATGG
>JBDOMX010000316.1:0-3196 GCA_039831615.1 Planctomycetaceae bacterium | reverse complement strand
CCGCACGACTACGTCGTGTTTCAACAGGAATTGACTTCGCTTTTGGAGAACATCCATGGCGAGTTGCAGCACTGCGGAAAGTTCCCGAAACGGGCGCCGGATTCGAGTCAAAGACAGTACGAATTGATCAAACTGCGGAACCAACTCCGCCAGGCGGTTGAGCAGGAGAATTACGAGACCGCCGCACAGTTGCGGGATGAAATTCAGACGCTGGAAACCGAACAGACGCAGGCCAGTTCGGGTCAGGAAGACTGAAACGCGGGCTGTGCCGCGAAAGTACTTAAAATCGCTCGACCGCCAGAAAGGCAGCACACGTGAATTTCGACCACCTCACAACGACGAGTGGCGAGTGGTTGCGGGGCAATGGACCAGACTCGGATATCGTCATTTCAAGCCGAATCCGGCTCGCGCGCAATCTGGCCCAGTTTCCGTTTATCACCCGTTCCGACGACAACATTCGGAGTGAGATTGAAGAGTTGCTGCGTGATCGCTTTGATAAAATATCGGATGTGATCGAGCTCAAGTATGTTCCAGTCAACGCGCTGACCAGCCTGGATCAACAGTTTCTGGTCGAACGGCAGTTGATCAGCCGAGAACTTTCCGAGGGGCAGGGAGCCCGTGGCGTGGCGATCACCGAGGCCGAGAGTGTCAGCTTGATGGTCAACGAGGAAGATCACCTGCGGATTCAGGTTCTTTCGAGCGGATTTTCACTGAATGGTTGCTGGTCGAAAATCGACGAAATCGATGATGCGATCGAGCAGCATGTGACTTACGCCTTCAGCGAGCAATACGGTTTCCTCACCGCCTGTCCTACAAATGTGGGCACCGGTATTCGCGTAAGTGTCATGCTGCATTTACCGGCGTTGGTGCATACCAAGGAAATCCAAAAAGTCTTTCAGGCACTGCAGAAGATTGGCCTGGCAGTGAGAGGGCTCTATGGTGAAGGCAGCCAAGCCATGGGTGACTTCTACCAGATTTCCAACCAGGTCACATTGGGAAAGAGCGAGCAGCAGACCATTGACGATCTGCAGGACGTCGTCCCCAACATTATCGAATATGAACGTCGAGTGCGTGGCGCGATGCTGAAAGACAATCGCCCCAATCTGCATGACCAGATTTCAAGAGCATATGGAATCCTGCAGAATGCGCGGGCCATCAGTTCCGAAGAAACGATGCACCTGCTCTCGAGTGTGCGGATTGGCATCAATCTGGGGCTGATCGACGACCTGGACATTTCGACAATCAACGAAATGTTCATTCACACCCAACCGGCTCATCTTCAGAAAATTCACAATGAGCAGTTGGAGTCTGCGGAGCGAAATGCGGCACGCGCGGGCTACCTCCGCAAGCGGCTGTCCCGCGCTGAAAACAACTGACAAACCGAGCAGCAAATGCAGTCAATTGCTGGCGAGCCCCACGCTGGTCCACTCGGCGAGCAGCGATGATTCCGCTTCCAGTATGGGCTCCAGCATACGACGCACTTCATGTTCGTCGTCGGTTGTCAGCCGCCGTTGAGGCGCCCGGGGCAGTCCGAATTCGTGGCCAACCACGCTCATGCCAAACTTGAGCATGCTCACGTTGTAGCTATCACCTTCACGCGCCCGAAAATCCTCAATCGGAACAATCATCTTCTGCAGTCTGAGGCCTTCTTCATATTCTCCGGCCGCGAATGCTGAGTGCATGGCGAGCGTCAGTAGTGGGCACAAGTTACCGGCGCCTGTGGTGTAGCCCGTGGCACCCGCCAGCATGTAATATGGAGCAAACCGTTCAGCCGTACCGCACAACCACTCCATCCTTCCGCCGTCTGCCAGCAACACGGTGCGAAACGCATGCATGTTGTTCACGGCGTACTTGACTCCCACCACGTGGGGATTGTCCGCCAAACGCAGCAAGAGTTCGTCGCTGGGAATCTCAGCCTTCTTATAGACCAAAGCCGGACAGCGCAAGTCAGACAAAGCTTGCTCCAGATAGTCCTGTGCTCCCTGGTCGCTGAGATAGGGATGTACGAACGGCATAAACATCACCCCACTGGCCCCGACTGCCAGACAACGAGCACCGACATCCAAAGTATGCCCAATCTGAAAACCGACCGGAGCAAAGACGACGGCATCGGGGCCTGTGGACTCACAGGTGATTCGCACCAACTCAACCACCTCGTCCGCCGACAAACTGTGAAATTCGCTGGTCCCGGCCGCTGGCAGGAAGACGCGTATTCCCGCGGCGTACATGCGAGCGGAGTGCTCGGATTGAGCGTCCTGGTCGATATGCCCTGCGGAAGTGAAAGCGGTCAACGGCACCAAATGAACGGTACGCAATTTATGAGGATCAAGGGCGTTTGCCATTAGCGAGTTCCATACAGTTTTGAGTGAGGAGGGGAGGTCGTAGCGATCTGGGAATGATTCGATCAACGAGCCTCGGCGACGCAATACACAGCTTGAAACGTTCGAAGAAACAGTTCCCCGTTCGAGATGGCCGGCGTCGAATTGCTGGGCTCCTGCAGATCATTCGTCACGACCAACTCAAATCTCTGAGGGTTCGGCCGCAGGACACGCGTTTGGCCAGTTTGATTCGTGACGAACAGATGATCGGCGGCGAGCACCGCAGCCCCCCAATGGTCGCCCGGCAATCGCTTCGTCCAGCGCTCCTTGCCCGTCGATAAATCCAAACACTGGAATGTCCCCGGCCCTGCGTTTGCCACATAGATGTGGCCTCCGGTAATGACTCCCGAACCGATTCTCTGGGGCTGATTCTCTTCCATCCGCCACAGGCGATTCTGCTCCGTCACATCGCCACGGCCACCAAGTCGGAAACCGATCGCCGGGCCTTTGTAGCCCCCCATCGCGACACCCGTCTTTCCCGAGGTCAACACGGACGTATAAACGAGATCACCCCGCGAACTCGGCAAGCCGCCGCAAGTCCAGAGGATCTGTCCTGACTGCGGGTCATAGGCCACGACGCGCGCGGGCATACTACAGACGATCTGCTGCTGGCCGTCGATCGAGATCACCAGCGGAGTACTCCAGGAACCCACCATCCTCGGCTCACGTTCGTTGGCTCCACCCGGTTCGTCAGTCTTCCAGATCTCTGCGCCAGTTTTCAAGTCCAGCGCGACCAAGAACGAGTCGACACCCGGACCAAAATTGAGGAGCACTTTCCCGTTGAATATTATGGGAGAGGATCCATATCCCCAAACGTG
>JBDOMX010000026.1:0-14358 GCA_039831615.1 Planctomycetaceae bacterium | reverse complement strand
GTTTCATCGGGCGGCAAACCGGTGACAGCAAAGTGCAAACGGCGAGCCAGTGTTGGGCGCGTGGCTTCGTCCGACGGTTCAATCCCGGCAGCAGTCATTCGCGCAAAAATGAAGCGATCAATGTCGTTGCGGCACCAGCCGCCATCCTTCACCTCGGGCACTGCAAAATCTACCACGGGCTGGTAACACCAACAGTCGCGATCCGCTGTTGTTTCGGACGATTGTGGCTGCAGAACAACTCCATCCGGCCACGGTGCCTGTGCTTCGATCCACGCCTTGATGCCTTCGATCTGATTTTTGTGAAGCGGGCCCGCCGGTGGCATTTCCAGGGACTCGTATTGCAATGCTTCCAGCAACAGGCTTTCATCGGGCCGGCCGGGTACGACGGCTGGCCCGGAATCGCCTCCCCTGACCATCGCTTCCAGTGACGTTAACACCAGCCCGTTTTCCTGTTTGGTCTGACCGTGACACTTGATGCAATGCGTGACCAGCACCGGACGCACATGTCGTTCGAACAATTCGCGATCAGCCGGTTGCAGTTGATCTGCCGACGCCGCGGTTAGGATCGTTGCCCCCAGGAGTAACGCACGAACGGACGCGTGTGCAATTCGCGTCAAGACGTTCATGGCATTCTCCTCAAGGACATCCGTTGATTGGGAGGACATGTGGTTAAGACAGGCTCGTGTTCCTCGCCCCTTATGAGGAGAGGATGCCCAACGGGCAGGTGAGGGGTCAATTTGAGATCGGCGACCGCCCTTCATCCGGCCGTCGGCCACCTTTTTCCCGCCACAGGGGGAGAAGGCAGCAGGCGGTCGTTCAGTGTTTGCATCCACCCCTCATGAGTGGAGGCACCCGATTTTCCGGAGGGCGGACGGATTGTGTCGACACGACAGGTCAGAGTCACCATGCTAACGCTTAGCGAAGCATCCGTCATTGATAAAAGTCGATGAATCGACTGCTCAGGTGACGCGGCAGTTCCGCACCTCCGCTTACCATTGCTGGCCAGTGAAACACTTTCCTGTGAATACCGTCCGTCACCCTGTGCGCGATCGCCTGCAGCAGGTTTTGCTGCTGCAGTTTATGATGATGGCCAGCGGATTGCTGTCAATCGTTCACTGCCGTGCCTCCGAACCATCACCGTTGGCATCGTCCGCACAGATTCCCAATGTTTTGTTCATTGTTTCCGATGATCTGCGTGCGAATGTGCTGGGATGTTACGGGAATTCGATCTGTCGAATTCCAAATATCGATCGGCTGGTCCGGCGAGGACTCGTTTTTGAACGTGCCTATTGCCACGGGACGTGGTGTGCGCCGTTGTGTTTACCAGTGATCATGGCTACCACCTCGGTGACCACACGTTTTCGCTGAAATCAAACGTCCATGAGCAGGTCACGCGCGTGCCTTTGATCATCTCATCGCCGCGTTTTGACGCCGGACGCACTGCGGCCATTACGGAACTTGTTGATCTCTATCCCACTCTCTGTGAACTCACAGCGCAGCCGGTTCCTGAGGACCTGCATGGGACGAGTCTGGTGCCCGTACTGGAAACTCACAATGCCGACGGCAAAGCAGAAGCGATATCGTTCTCGAAAGGCGCCTGCTGGCGCACCCGCGATTGGGCTTACATGCTTTACAATGATGGCGGTGAGGAACTCTACGATATGCGAAACGATCCCGGGCAATTCCACAATCCGGCCGCAGACCCGGAGCATGCGGCCGTTCGACAACGCATGTCGCGACAACTGTCAACTCGGCTGGCAGAATATCAGCTGCGGACAAAACAAAATCACTCGGCCGTAGGGCAGCGCCAATTCGACCGTCTATCCGTTCGTGTTCACAATGAAGTCGCCACCTTCTACATGTGGTACGGTCGTCCCGACAGCGTATGACGCTGATTCGTGGCCGCGGCAGAAGGGGCCGATGATCGCGGATGCGAAGGATTGCATGCACTCCGTGCGCGCCGGCCCTGGGAAAGGTTACAATCTCTCCCAATCCGATCCGAGCATTGCAGCGAGACTCCACCATGAAAACGATGAACGGCTTTCAGGCATTGCTATGTGCACTTGGTTGTATCATCGGCCCGCACGCAGCAGCGGCAGCCGACAACTGGCCGCAGTTGCAGGGGAATGCGCAGCATTCAGGCGATGCGCCGCAGGTGTCGCTGCAGACACCTCTGAGCCTTGTCGCAGCGATCCCGATGACGGACGCTGTTCTGGCTGCGCCGGTCGTCAGCGACGGCCGGGTTTTTGTTGTGGACGCTTCCGGAGTGGTGTTTGCGATCGACACGCAGACGATGGAGCTTGCGTGGAAGTTCGCGACACCTGGAGGTGCTGGCAACTGTAACAACGTCGCCGCTCCGGCAATTGCCGGCAAATACGTGCATGTCGGTACGATGGCCGGGAACTACTTTGTACTGGATGGGGACAGTGGGGCCGTGGTCAGTCAGATCGAATGTGCCGAACCCGTCTTTGCGGCGCCGGTTGTTGGCGACGACTGTGTCTATTTTGCGACACTGGGTGCGCGCGTGTACGCGGTTCAACCGGACGGAGAGGTCATCTGGACCTGGGATTTCGTCAAAGAAGTTGTCGGCTTTGATGGTGATCGCTGGAAGGGTGAAGCATGGCTGGAGTTTCGTGGTGATCGTGTCACATGGCGCGATCATTTTGTTTGCTCGCGGGATATCTGTCTGGTTGGAAAAACGGTGGTGATGCCCGCAGGGGGACGAACCGTGTTTCTGGAAGATGCCGGGGACCGGGCCAGGCTGCGGGCTATCGGGGAGATCCCCGCTTATGCGGGCAAAGAGTTCCCGGCGACGTTTGGCCAAAGTGCTGACGCGGCGGGAAATGTGTATGTGCAATGGCATCGACGCGACAACGCAGGCCGCGTCGAAGTCCTGCGGCTGGTCGGCGACAAGGTTGCAACAGATTTCGTGCCAGGCACGGAGACATCTATCAACCGGCATGGTCTGCTGAGTTTTTCTTCAGTCAGCATTCGCGGCGGTGATGTCTATCGAGTTCGGCCGGAACACGGGGTCGGTCTCTGCCGGCACAGCGCCGGGCAGAAAGTCCCTGAAGTCCTGTGTGAGGCCGGTTCCATTTGCCCGCCCGTGTTGACGCGCGACCATGCTGTTTATGGAGGCCTCGACGGCAGTCTGCATATCGTGCCGTTGCAGGAAGGAGAATCGACTTCGTTCGCAACCGCGTTTGGGGCGCCGATCACCGCTCCCGTGGCAGTCGCGGATGGACGCATCTATGTTCCCTGTGAAGACGGCTACCTGTACATCCTGGGCGCGAACGGCACAGCGCCGCTGCCGGAAACGGATCTCGAAGTGTGGAAAGTGCGGAGCCCGCTCAGCGGGCCATTGGCAGACGCGAAGTTTGACTGGTACACCAACTACGGTGACTTCAGTAGCACCAATGCCAACGATCAGGGACTGCAGCCCCCATTGCGAATGCGCTGGGCGCGACGGCTGGAAGGAACCGTGAAGCACCTGCCAGTCTGTGGAGGCGGGCGACTGTACATGCATACGGCCGAAGGCCAGATCATCGCCGTCGAACAGGACACCGGTCGCTTGCTGTGGAGAAGGTACTGGCCGAACGTTTATTTGTCGTTTACTTCGCCGTTGTACATCGACGGCAGGTTAATTGTGCCGCAGGGTGGACTCAGCCAATCGCAGATGCGTTGCCTTGACGCGGCGACTGGCAAGCTGTTGTGGGAAGCTCCATTCACCGGCTCGCCGAGCTGGAGTCGTCAGTTCCCTCCGGTCGTGCACGGCAATGTGGCAATCTATGCGTCCGGTTCGGGCGAGTACGCGGCTCAGGGAACAGAAAAGCCGTTCGTCTTCCGAGGTGAACCGGTTGAGCGCGAAGGCCGCGAGGTGATGAGCTGGATCTACTCCAACGACAATCCTTACTACCCGAAAGACCATCATCCGCGCGTCTGGGCGTGGGACATCGACACCGGTAAAGTCGTCTGGGAAAAAGACTTCTCCGAGTACGGGCGCGGCGGAAACGATTGCGGCATCTGCCTGCTCGACGGCAAGCTCTATTATTCTTCGTTCTTCGGCTACGCCGCCAGCCAGCGCAAGCGTCGTGGACTGCCCGAACAGAACAATGGGCTGACCGCCTGTCTGGATCCCGACACCGGCGACGTTGTCTGGCTGACGACCGATTACTATGTCACGTCAAAGTGTACGCTCAGCGCCCGTGATGAGCGCCTGTACATTGGCGGTTTCAACCGCGCCACGGAAGGCACGGACGACCGCTTTGTCTGGTGCCTGAATGCCAAAGACGGCTCACTCAACTGGCAATCGGATCCGGTGACATCTGCCTTGAACGTCGTCACCGTCGGAGAGACATTCATCTTCTCGAACGCACTTCGAGGCAAAGGCAATGTCTTTGACCGACAGACCGGAAAAGTCGTTGACAGCATTGGACACAACTACGCGTGCTGCCGTTTCACACTTTCAGAACCTTACGTGCTGGGTGCGAACATGGACATGATCGATCTGTCCGACGGGGGTAAGCTGGTCTCCACCGGGCCGGCGATCGACTCCCGCGAATGCCTGGGAGCCGTGGTCTCCAACGGCCGCATTTTCTACATGTCGCAGGCCAGTGGTTTTGTGGTCTCGCAGACCTTCGGTTCGGCGTCGGAATCACTGCCGGCCGCCTGGGAACGCAGGTGACCGGCACAGGTCCCGGAGGAAGCGACCTCACCCTGATGAGAACAGTGACGTGGGTCGTCGCGCACTGATCAACTGAAGCAGCTGGGCGAACGCACTTCGAGTATGCTGGAAGTGATCCTGCCATGGTTCGCGTCGTCCGTCAACCAGTCACGCACAGGGCGCTCACTGACGGACAGAATCTTTGCGAGTTGCTTCTTCTTCTGATCAGACGGAATTCGTTTGCCAGTCGGCGATCAAACTCAAACACGACTGTCAATTCGGTGTTGCCAACTTCAATGACATCTCCGGGGCACAACTTCCGCGGATCCGAGATAGTGACGCCGTTGATCCTCGTGCCGTTGCGGCTGCCTGTGTCAGCGATTTCCAGCCCGTCATGATGAGAAGTGATGACGCAGTGAGCGTTGCTCACCCTGGTGTCGTCCCACAATCTCAGGTGGCTGCCACGTGATCGACCAATACCAATCGTACGGTGGGGGAAAATGGCGTATGCGATTGATTCATCCTGAATCCACGCAAGTGCGCAGTGGCCCGTCATTGAAAGACTCCAGGGAGGTGGAATTGTTAACTCGTGAGACAATCACAGCGTGATACCGACCATGAATGCAAAGGGGGCGGGGGGGACTCGCGAAGTGTTGTGGGCTCAGAAGCAGTGGCAGGGAGGAAGTTTCGGCGCCCACGATGAGCACAGAATGCGTGGTCGGGGACGCAAATGCAACAAGGAAACAACTCGGCAGGCTCCGCCGAAAAGGATTCCAGCACAGCGGCGCACCGCGACCTGTTGAACAACCCAACAGCCGATAAAATGAACGCCGGGACGGCGATAAACATGCACATCATGAAGACGCTGCCGAAGTTGAAAAGCACGAAACAGGCGATTGGCGCGATGGAAAGGGAGAGAACGATGACGCCCGGAGTACTAACCGGGAATTGTCTGCGGCGGATACAGCGGGAGGTGGTGGGTAAGGAACGTGGCGGGTGGCGGGTGGCGAGATCAATGAGGTGCTTGTGTGGTCCGCGGAACTTAGTGCCAACACCGGCCGGCGCCGAAGCGGAAGACGTCGCGAAGCATGAGATTGTACCGACTGAATCCGCGTGCTTAAAGAAGGAACCGGACTTTGGTCCCGTTCTGGCATGAGTCGCTTCACGTGTACTCAAATCCGCGTCATCGCTCCACGCCGAGTGCTTTCGGCTGGTCAGACAGAGCGCACAGGAAGCACATGACGGACTGGCTGACCCCGTCAGGGCGACGAGTTGTTGTGGCGTCACTCATACTCGATTATTATCCCTGATGCACACCGTTTCCCGAACACATCGCCCGTTGACAGATCACGTTCTCTAATGACTGTGCAACGACACCAAAACAGCCCGCGTTCTCCGCCTTTGAGGATGACAGCTCTTCCCGTCGTCCGTTACTTTGCCAGCTCGCTCTGCCTTTTTCTGGTGGGGACATATTTGGCATCTCCTGTCCTGCCTCTGCAAATGCGGAAATCGTCTGCGGCACGAAGTTGCTTTGTATTGTTTGAGACCGACGTACTCGGACCGACGATGCCAATCGATGCGGCGATACGATGGTGCCTGATATTTGCCGTGCCATTCATTTGTTTCGCTGTACTTTGTTTCGTACGCGGACTTCGAAATCATCGCGAAAATGAACGGGATCCAGGTGCTCGTTGGCAGAAACCGATTCAGTGACTGGTGACGAATCGACGACCGATCCGACAACGGCATTTCTTTCAAAGACTTTCGAATGAACAGACTGGCTGTTCATGATTGTCGTTGCCGCGCTCACGATTCCTCAGACACTTCAGGCAGAACCACGCCACTGCCCGGCCATGATTGGGGCCCCCTCTTAACGCTCCCGGTGAGAAATGTGGGCTAACGGTCCTTAAGGTATTCCAGCAGGTCTGCCATGTTCTGCAGGTTGACGTCTTTTTCAATTCCCTCCGGCATCAGTGAGACGATGCTGGCCCGAATTTCATCAATTTCGCTGCGGCCGATCGTTTGCTGCTTCCCCTCAGCCATTTTCAATACGATCGCTTCGGTGGAATCGGATGCCATCAGTCCACTCATGGTACGTCCATCGTTGGTGATCACAGTGTAAGCCGTGAACTGCGGTTCGACTTTGGCATTGGGGTCCAGAATATCGTAGAGGATGGCTGATCGGGAACGATTGCGCACATCTGTGATATCCGGACCGGCATCGTGTCCCTTCCCATCCACGCGATGGCAACCCGCGCACACTCGATCGAATACTTTGGCTCCGGCAGCGGCCGAGGCCGGAAGTGTCAGAGCCGGCTGATACTCATCAACCACCTCGCGGCGATTGGTCGAGACCGCTCCTCCAAACAACTGTTCCGCAGTACCGCGAATTTCCTCGTTCGAATGCTTCAGCAGCAGGACCCGTTGATCAATGCTGAGCGCGGAGGCGTTGACGTTTCCGCTGGCCATGGCTGCTAACGCCAGCTGAGTCGCGTCAGTGCGTCGCAGCAGAGATGTCAATGCCTGCCCGCGAACTGCCGGGCCGATCTCCGGCCATCGTTCGATAATGATTTCAGCACCCGCTGTGCCTTGTGCTGAAAGAGCCCCGACCGATGCTGACTGCAGATCAACCGGCTGTTCACCGGTCAGCAGAGCATTCAGAACCGGCGCCGATTCGGCAAACGGTCGATAAGCGAGCAAGGCGACGGCAGCCACACGATCAGCGACCGTCAGCGACTCATCCAGTGAACTGTTCTTTTGTGCCGCCAGCAGGTCACTCAATCCCGAGATTGCCGATGCCAGTTGGTCCGGTGGATCTGTCAACAGCTGCGACAGCGAAGTACGCCCCAGGTCACCTCGATGTCTGACCAGACCATTTCCCAGTCCACTTGTCGCGGCAGCGCGCCACCAGAGTCCGCCAGATTCGTTCCTTGTAATCGTCTCCAGAACGAGTTTTAGTTCTTCCAAATCGCCCCGTGCTCCAGTGACGTCTGCCAGACTCCTCACCAAATCAATCTTTGCGGAATTGCCCACCGAAGAGAATGAATGATCTGAGATGAGCCGATCCAGGATCGCACCGGACCGTTCTTTGATGGCCGTCAGCAGGCCGCGAACAAACCACGCATCCTGACCATCCTGCAGCGCCAATTGCGCGAGCAGTTCGGTGGCGGCAACGCGGTCGCTTTCCCCCAGAGCCACCGCGACTTGCAGCCGAACCCGATTGTCCGCGTCGCCGGCCAGATGTCGGATCGCGGCAAACACTGCATCATCGTGGAGCGAGGAGGCGGCCAGTCGCGCTGCGTCGCGACGAACTTGCGCGTGCGAGTCTTTCAACGAAATCAGGAGGTCGTTCGACGTAATGGACTGCAGGCCATTTAGTGTCCACAGAGCGTGCAGCCGAGCCATCGGCTCGGAACTCGAACGCAGCAGCTGTCGCACAAGTGGGATCGCATCATTGTCCTGGTTTTCCACCAGCAACCGTTGTCCAAGAAACTGTCGCCAACCGTTTGCGTCCTCCAGAATCGCGACCTGTTGCTCGATGGTGGCTGGCTGCGTGAACGGCCGTGGTGAAGTCTTCACGGGCACGATGCGATAAATTCGACCGCGGTCATCTCCGGCCCGCCAATCGATCTGTGCTGCGATTTCGGGTGGCAGAAACTTCGGATGTTCAACCCATAGTCGATACATGTCGGCAAGGTACAAAGCGCCATCCGGGCCGTTCGTGAGACTCACCGGACGAAACCACGGATCGGTGGACGCCAGAAAATCGGTCTTCGGTCGAGCTCGTTGAGCCTGCAGTCGAACGCCTTGCGTCGCCACTATGGAGCGCGTCACAAGATGTCCGATGGGTTCACAAACAAACACGCTGTCCTGCAGGTTCGAATCGCCATGGTCGCCGGTGTAAGCGGTGACGCCACACGCGGACGTATGAGTGCCAGCGTGTGACAGGTAATTGCTTTTCATGTCGATCAGCGGATAAACACGCGTGGCTCCCCCCGATTTCCCGACGCTGTACTGCACGTTGGGCACGACGGCAAATGGGTTGCGTCTCAGCACACCCGGTGGCAACAGCGTGGTCAGGATCGGGCTGCGATTGGTGCAAAAGAACCGATTTCCCCAACGATCTACAGTATTCCCGAATTGCCCCAGCCCGCTGTCTGCTTCGAACTGCATCGTCAGCGGATTGAAACGAAAGTCCTTGCCAGGCAGCTGTTTGCGGTCGCCAGGGTGACTCTTCGATGCAATATTTCCGGGGCCGTATGTGAGTGAAACCCAGTTGTCGATTCCCCATTGCGGGCAACCGATTTGCATCTGAGGATGGGCCGGTGTGAACCCGTCAAACAGGACCTCGCGTACATCAGCCACATGATCGGCGTCGGTGTCTTTCAGAAACAGAATCTCCGAGTGAGCTCCCACCAGCAACCCACCTCGGTAAGCCATCAAACTGTGAGCAAAGTTGAGTTTGTCGGCAAACACGTGACGACGATCCATTTGTCCATCACCGTCGGAATCTTCCAGCATGATGACACGAGACAGGGGATCCTCTCCCTCCGGCGGACCGACCGGATAGTCACCGTACTCGACGACAAACATACGGCCTTGATCGTCGAATGTAATTGCCACCGGATCCTGCACCAGCGGTTCCGCAGCAATCACCTGAAATTCAAAACCCGGTTCAATCTGCAGGCTGGCGGCTGACTCGGACGGGGCTTTCGGCGGAGCGGTCGGCTGGTCAATCCAGTGGCGTCCTCCCCGCACTCCTTCAATCTCGTCCAACGCATCTCTCGACGCAGTTTGGGCACGGACGTCAAAGCCGGTGGTGCCAGACAGAAAAGCCAGTGAGATGACAAGGAATAGTCGTTTCACGTCGGGTCGGTGCTCTCTTCTGCCAGGAATTGTAATGCAAACAGGTCGGCATCTCTCAGTACACAACGTAATCGCACCGACCTTCCCGCCAGCTTCGAGAGATCGGATGCGGATGTCCAGTGAACAGTGCGTGTGATCTCATTGCCGATGAGCTGCTGGCAGTCGGACAACGCAAATCCGGGAATTGGTTTCCCGGATAGATCCTGCAGTTCGAATCGAATGCTGCCGCCGGCCGAAGTCGCAAAGTTGATCTGCAGTTCACTCCCGGAGAAAATGAGTGGCTTTGTGGTGAATTCACCCTCGGCAGCATCAGCATGCAGCGACGCGAAGCCGTCCAGTCTCAGGCTGTACCGTTTGAGGTGAGCGGTCGGCTGGGCGTAATGGTGATTAACATAAAATGACATTTCCGTCGGGCCGGTCTGAACGATGTTGAGCGCCGGATAGTTGGCTCGCGAGACCCAATTGCCCAGTCCAATGCCGGGTTTCAGAAAACCTTCCAGGAATGTGCGGTCATAAACGTCTCCACCGCGTGATGTCATGAACACTGAATCCGATGTGTCTTTGTAATACTTTGGATTGACATTGAGTGCCGCCGCCTGCTCATCATTCACCACCTGTCGGCCGGGAAAGAAACGAGCGGCCGTCGCGAAATACAGGTGGGGTGCTCGAAAGTACGGAGTCGTCTGGTTGGTGTAGAGATGTTCCTCGGGTGCCGGTCGAGGACCGGTCACTCCGTCATCGTGCATTTGCCGCATGAGAACCGCCGGGGACCAGTTGCGAAAATCGGGGCTTGTTGTGCGTGCAATTCGGCGAATTCCGTCCCAGAGGCGGAAATAGCAGACGTAGCACTGTTCCGAATCAGACCAGAAAGCGAGGTTCTGTGAATCAAACAGATGACGATGCCGGAGCGACACATCGGCGGACGACAGAATCGGGTCCGCCTGCATTCTCTTCCAGTGCAGACCATCTGCCGACACAAAGGCAAACAATTCGTCTCCTGTTCCGCCGACTCCCTTGTACCGTTCACTGGCAGGAGCGTCCGGATTGGTATCCAGCAGCGGACAAAAGTTGTGTGTCACCGGAGCCACATCAGCCAGTACGATGTTGTTGGCTGTGCTCCCATTGAATTCGAACAGGCCCAGCTGCGGTTTTGTCCAGGTGACGCCGTCACGTGATTCGGCGTAGCAGGTTCGCTCATGCTCGCTGCCGTCACGACTAATCTGTGAGATACCTCGGTAATACATTCTGAACAGATCACCATCGCGAATCACCGTCGTGTAGCCGGCAAACGGGCCTTCGTGACCTGCGTCGAACCGCAGCACGGTTTCTTCTTCCCGGGGTTGGTTGAGTTGCAGGCGCACGTCCTTCATGCTGTCGATCAGGAACCGATCGACGAACAGTTCCCGTCGCGACCCGATCTGCAGTACCGGCGATTCAGCCGAATCGTTGGCGTGACTGGAGAATGCAGGAAGCAACAGGAAAATGATTATGATGTGAGGCAACCGCCAAACCATCGATCTGACTCCAATATGAAACGGTGGAACTCTCGATCGGACTCTGCCGACAAATCGCAACTGCTCTGTATACCCGAAAGCCAGACATGAATACCAGGACTACCCTGCTGATTGTGTGCGTCCAGCTGCAGACGATGTCCGCAGGAACAGCTCAGCCGGCTGAGCGGCCGGTGTCTGGCCCTCCGGCGGTCCAGTCGTCATGGGATGACCTCACTGAGGGCCTGCACACTCAGCAGGACTGGCTCGTGCGGCGGAAGGTCCTGCGAACGCGATACCTCGATCTGCTGCGGGATCAGCACAAGCCCGATCGGCCGCCTCTTGACCTGCAGGTGCATGAGACCGTCGAGGTCGATGGTCAATACACGCGCCAACTCATCAGCTATGCTGTGGAAGCTGATGAGCGTGCCCATGCGTATCTCGGTATTCCACTGAAACGGGAGTCTCAGCTCCCCGGGATCGTGGCATTGCATGGCACCTATGAAAAAGGCAAACAACGTGCTGCGGGACTGATCGACAATCCTGACAAAGCGTACCTCGATCACCTTTGCCGTCGCGGGTACGTTGTGATCGCCCCGGAACACTTTGTGTCCGGCCATCGGATTCCGCCGGAAGGATCCTACGAAACCGGTCGGTTTTATGCGAAACATCCGCAGTGGACGGCTGTCGGAAAGTTTACGTACGAGCACTCGATTGCAATCGATGTCCTGCAGAGCCTTCCTGAGGTTGATCCTGAACGAATCGGAGCCCTGGGGCATTCACTCGGTGGGCACGGCACCTTTTTTTTGGCTGCATACGATGAGCGGATCAAGGCCTCCGCCTGCAATTGTGGCGCGTCCTTTTTCCGGCATAACCGTCATGTGGATGCCTGGTCACGCGACCGGTGGTATGTGTATTTCGGCCATCTGCGTTCCGGAATCATGGAGGGGCGGCTGCCTCCGATCGACTTCCACGAAATCATCGCGCTGATCGCCCCGCGTGCTTTCCTGGATGTTTCGGCGCTCAACGACGGAGATCCGCTCACCCAGCGGCAGCGAATCCTCATGAATCTGAAGATCATGGATGTCTACGAACTGGATCATGCTCCGGAGAAATTCGCCTTCTTTGTCCACGGACGCGGACATTCCGTGGAGCACGAATCGCGCCAGCTCATCTACGGCTGGATGGATACCCATCTGCTGCCCGCCGAACGCACCGCAACGCGGCTGGTTGGTGACTGACAGTTAATCGTCCGATCGGGGACGACGATCTTCCAGCCACTTCTGAACCGGAACGCTGGATGGATTGGCAAGAGCCCATTCCGGGACTTCGAACCAGCGTAACCCGCTCACCCGAGGATAAGTCTCCCACACGTCTCCATCCCCCGTAATGCGTGTGTCGCCTGTCGCCTCAAGGTGATCGAGCAACTGTCGGCGCAGTTTCGTTCGAGTTGTGGCGTGGGTTCGTTCGGCGGCCAGATTGTGAGTGCAGCCCGGATCGGTACGGATATCAAAGAGTTCTTCTGCCGGTCGTTTAGCGACTGCCAGCTCGAGATACCGACCGTATTCGGAGTGGGCGCGGTGTTCAATCAGAAAATCCAGTGTCGGACAGGAATCGATATCGTGGTAGCCGCCGTGTTCCGGCCCGAGTTTGCCTGTGAACATTCCATCCCTCCCGTAGCGGATCTGATCAAATTTTTTAGGCGTCCCTGCTGGCCAGCGTTCCGGTTTGAGATTCATGATATATAAATAGTCGGGCGTGCGGAGGGCGCGCTGAGGATAACTCAGGCTGTTGAAGCGGGAAGACGAATGTCGTTCGCGGCCCACGTACACAGCGGTGCGTTTTGCGTCCGCCTGTCCATTCGTTCCGGATTTCAGATCGTCGAGGAGGCTCGTCCCCACCGGTGAGTTTTCCTGAGGCGGCGTCACGTCGGTCGCATCGTAGATCGTGGAAGTGAGATCCGTGAAGTCGATTAAATCCGTGAGTTCCCGGCCTCCGGGAATCGCCTTTTTCCAGCAAATGGCCAACGGCATGTGAATTCCGAACTCATAGCAGTTGGCTTTGGCTCGCGGAAATGGCATGCCGTTGTCACTGGTCACAATGATCAGCGTGTTGTCCAGTTCTCCTGCGTCTTCCAGTATTTGCAGCATTTCACGGCAGTCGTCATCAAAGCGTTCGATTTCGAAGGCGTAGTCGAGCAGATCGCTGCGGATCTCCGGGTGGTCCGGAAGGAACGAGGGGACTTCCGCGTTTTCCATTTTGAGACCTTTGCGCAGACCAGAACCCTGATCGTATTTTCGATGAGCGTCCTGACTGCCAAACCAAAAGCAGAATGGCTGATTGTCGGGACGATCAGCCATGAACTGCCGAAAACCACTGACGTAGTTTCCACTTTCAATTGGCCACTGCTTACCCGCCGGATTCTCTTCGCGCCCGTTGTGCCGAAAGTTTCCCGGTCCCCAGGCTTTCCCCGTGCTGCCGACAAAGTAACCCGCATCCTGCAGCTGTTCGGGAAACGTGCGGTACTTCGTTTGAAAGTAACTCGCGTGCGTCCCCGCTTCTTCAATCATCCAGATATGTCGTCCCGTGAGAAACGCGGCTCGCGACGGACTGCAGCCAGGCGCCGGACAGAAGGCGTTGTGAAACAGCACCCCGTCTTTGGCAACCTGATCAAATGCCGGCGTTGACACCATCTTCGAACCATAGGCTGAGGCGTGTGGCCACGAAACATCGTCACTGATGGCGATAAAGACATTGGGCCGCTCGGTAGCCCGACAGGTCACGGATGGAATCAACAGGGAGACGAGCAGCAGAATCAATCGATGCATGGTGAGTGTCGATGGCAAATTGGAAGCAATGACTGACAATTGGCGATTCGATGCGGGGTTGAGAAGTGAGTCGTGTAGTCTTGAGTTGTAAAGATAGCCGTCGGCGGAAGCCGATGGGCATGGTGGCCTGGGAGACCCACGGGAACAAAAGTTAACGTGGTGAGCACATATGTTGCCTTTGGATCGATTAATACACCCAACCGTTAATGTACCAGCTCCTATCATACGGTATGGTGATGGCCATGATGGCCATCGTGAGCCATTTTAATACATGTAGCTCGCCAAGACCTAGCAGTAGCTGATAACGTAGCTGTTTCTGTTTCAGTAATCATTTTATGAGTATTATTTATATTAATTTCTCCTGGATCTGGTATCATCTTAATTACTTCTCGAACTAAATCTACATGAGGATCAATACAATCTAATAAATATATACCGTCTGATAATCTGCGTTTTTTTTTTGGGATTCTATGATTATTTATATTATCACTTATATGATTACTTATATTAT
>JBDOMX010000013.1:0-14361 GCA_039831615.1 Planctomycetaceae bacterium | reverse complement strand
GATCTCTTCCGCCGCCTGGACTTCGGTGATGATTCCTTTGTCATGAGGAGCGATCACCTGTCCGCCGTTGTTCCAGTAGGCCTTGAAGCCATTGTCGGCCGGAGGATTGTGCGAGGCCGAAATCATGACGCCGATGTCGCAATTCAGATGTCGAACTGCGAAAGACAGTTCCGGCGTGCTGCGATGAGATTCAAACAGAAACACGGTCAATCCGTGAGCCGCCAGGGTTGTGGCTGTGAGTTCAGCGAAATGTCGTGACTGGTTGCGTGTGTCGTGTGTGACAGCAGCAGACCCGCCCTCAGAACGGCCTGTGCGTCTTAAATAGACCGCCATCCCGTGGGCAGACTCTGCAATGGTGCGATCGTTGATGGTGGCAGGCCCCAGTTCCCCCATGGGACCACGCCGTCCTCCGGTACCGAACGGGATCGTCGTCCAGAAGAATTCGTTCAAAGTCGCCCAGTCCCCGGCACTGATCAATTCCCGGATCCGGGCGTGACAGGGCGCCAGGCAGTCCCGGCTGAGCCAGTTTCGAATGTTCTCAGCAGAATCCGCGACCAGACTGCCATTGGCCGCTGCTTCGTCCAGAACTTTTGCATCATCGTGCACGAATCACCGTCGTTCGCTGTCCCTCTCACCAGTACGACTGGAGCGAGGTCGCCCTCAATACACCCAAAAAACTGCCGAAAACTGCCGGGTTGGAAGTCTACCGATTGACATCCATGATTCCATCCCACACCATTTTGTTGGATCAATTCGCCTTTCGTGTGAAGATCCGTCCCGCAGGCGAGGCACATCTACCTTTCCTGTTCTCATTCTCGCGTCCGCGAGCACTCACCTACTCCTGTTTCACCACTTCCAAAAATGTTGACATGGTGTCTGGTTCCCTGTCGGACCGGACGCAGCGTTCCAACGTATTCTCTTTTCAATTTCGGCTGCACCAATGAGCGTGCCGACGATCGGCATTCTGGGAGGCATCGGCTCGGGAAAATCATCCGTCGTTCGTCACGTGACAGAATTCCGGCTGGAGATCATCGATGCAGACAAAGTCGGTCATGATCTTTTGCGGGATCCTGATGTCGTCGAACGACTCAGGCAGACATTTCCCATTTCGGTTTTCGACACGGATGGTCAGGTCATTCGATCGCGACTTGCCGAACGGGTCTTCGGGAAATCGACTGAGCATCAGGCGGCACTGACTCAACTCGAGCAGATCATCCATCCGGCAATCCATCGTGAAATCAAACGTCAGATTCAGGCCGTTTCAGCCGGTGTCGATGCGTTGATCCTGGACGCTGCGATTTTGCTGGAAACCGGCTGGGCTGACGAATGTGACTACCTCATTTACATCGATACTCCCGAGGCGCTGCGAATCGAACGCGTCCAGCACAGTCGACACTGGTCAGCAGAAGAACTCAAACTCCGCGAGAGCAGCCAGCTTCCACTTGAAACAAAAAGACAACGGGCGGATTACATCGTCGACAACTCCAGCAGCATCGAAGACGCCGCTCAACAACTAACAGGAATCCTTCGCAGCCTGCTTGCTCACTGACCACTGGTCTCAACGCAAGAGGTCGCGTGAACTGATCACTCCTGATTTGTGACCCTGCCGCTGTTGTGTGGTTTCTCTGTGAACGGGATGCATCCAGCCGTCAGATTCCTTCAAGGCTCCTTTCATTCATGACTCGGCCCTCAAAACACAGCAACCGATCGAATCCCGATAAATCGACATTAAAGTCGAGCGAACGGGACAGTTCGAGCAGCGGGCAAAGCCAGGATTCGCCGGATTCGAGTCAGATTGCTGAGGTGAACATTGCCGACCTGCAGAGGATGTCGATGACAGATCTGCTGGAGATCGCCGAGCGCGAGAAGCTCACCGAATTCAACGGCCTCAAGAAACAGGATCTGATTTTTCGAATTCTGAAAGAGCGGACACAGCTCAACGGGCTGATGTTTGGAGAAGGGACTCTGGAGATTCTGCCGGACGGTTTCGGGTTTCTCCGAAGTCCGGACTATCATTATCTGCCGTGTCCGGACGACATCTACGTCAGTCCCAGCCAGATTCGCCGATTTGGCCTGCGAACCGGAGCCACGGTGGCAGGGCAGATTCGGCCACCGAAAGAAAACGAACGTTATTTTGCTTTACTGCGGGTCGAAGCGATCAACGGCGAAGATCCTGGATTGCTCACGGCCAAGGTATCTTTCGATGATCTGACACCGCTGCATCCGCAACAACGCCTCGATATTTCCGGCGATGCAGAATCGCTGAGCACACGCGTTGTGGACCTCATCGCACCCATTGGACTCGGACAGCGAGGCCTGATTGTCTCCCCGCCTCGGGCGGGCAAGACCGTGCTCCTGCAGCAACTGGCGACGGCTGTTCTCCGAAGTCATGCGGACGCCTATTTGATCGTGCTGCTGATCGATGAACGCCCGGAGGAAGTCACTGATATGGAACAGCGACTCAAAGGTACGAATTGTGAAGTTGTCAGCAGCACTTTTGACGAACCAACATCTCGCCATATCCAGGTATCAGAAATGGTGATCGAAAAGGCCAAGCGGATGGTCGAATACGGTCGCGATGTCATTATCTTTCTGGACTCCATCACACGGCTCGCCAGGGCCTGGAACACCGAGATCCCAAATTCCGGTAAGACACTGTCCGGAGGGGTCGACGCCAGTGCCCTTCAGCATCCCAAACGCTTCTTCGGAGCTGCCAGATGCGTTCAGGAGGGGGGCAGCCTGACAATTGTGGCGACGGCACTCGTTGACACCGGCAGCCGCATGGATGAAGTGATCTTTGAAGAATTCAAGGGGACTGGAAATACCGAGCTGCATCTTGATCGTCGGCTGGTCGAGAAACGCATCTGGCCGGCGATTGATATCAACAAATCGGGCACTCGTCGGGAAGAGCTGCTGATGGACGAAGATGAACTGCAAAAGGTGTGGCTGCTGCGGCGCGTGCTCAACGATATGAATCCAGTGGAAGCGATGGAGATGCTGACCAGCCGGCTCAAGCGGACAAAATCAAACGCCGAATTCCTGCTGACCATGAATCTCAGTTAGAGACATGGACGGCGGCGGAAGCTGCTGACAGGAAAGATCGTTCGACTGGACCGGACAATGACCGTCCTCAAAACGCCCCTTCTGCTTTCATACATCAACGAGACAATCCTGCGAGCACATCATGGCAAATATCATTCAGGGACAATTGACGGCCGCCGGGGAACGATTTGCCATTGTGGTATCCCGGTTCAATGAGCTGATTACTGAGCGACTGACCATCGGGGCGATTGACACTCTCACTCGACTGGGTGGGGACACAGACGCGATTGATGTGTACAAAGTGCCCGGGTCGTTTGAGATTCCACTGACGGCGTCACGCCTCGCCGCCTCGAAACGATACTCTGCTGTGATTTGTCTGGGAGCGGTGATTCAGGGATCCACGTCACATCATGAGTACATCAACAGCCAGGTCGCTGCCGGACTGATGTCCGCGATGCACTCATCCGGGATTCCGGTGACATTTGGCGTCATCACCTGCGAATCAATGGATCAGGCACTGGACCGCGCCGGCGGCAAAGTTGGAAACAAAGGTGCAGAAGCAGCGACCGCGGCCGTCGAGATGATCAGTCTGTTAAACAAGATTGACGGGTGACAGCTGACAGCAGTGTGTTGTGCGAATCCGCAAGCCGGTTTGGGTCGAACAGACGACCTTCAGCATCGTGATCACAATGTGCCGCGGGAACCGTCGTTGCGGCAGAAAATGCCGCGGTGCGAGGTGTTGCCGTCCCTCGTGTGAGGGCATCAGGCGTTCAGCGGCGCATCTGTATTGATCCAATTATCCGTTACGGGCCAAATAACCAGAATGATTGATCCAGACGGCTCGATGCGTCCGATGATACCTGCGTATCTGCCTGTTGCGATTACGCTGGTTTCGCGCCAGTGCGCTGGTTGCGCTTTGCGAAAGCGATTCCAGCAACGAACAGACAGTTTAGTACGGCGACTGGGAATTCATCAGGAACGGCAGCCACAACGCAGGTTTCCGTTCCGTCAGATCAGAGTCAGATCCGCTCCGCTCCTGGACAGTCCAGCAACCACTGGTTCATCCGCCCCATAAAGCTGCTCTGCAGTTTTAAGCGGCCTGGAACGGAAGGCATCTCAAGAGGAGAGCTTTCATGCGAAAGTATGGTAAATGGTTATTGGTGCTGGCTGTCCTTGCAGCGGTTCCCGCTGTCGCCAGCGCGGACGGATTCCTGGGCGGACGTCAACAAGCGACTGCGACCGGCAATCCAGCTCAAAGCAATCTCAATCAGCAACAGGCAGAGCAGGTCAAACAGGCTCTGCAAAACGCGAACATTGATGGCTACGGTATTAATATCGAAGTCATCGACGGCGTTGTGAAGCTGAACGGCAAGGTCCGAAAGCCGGGACACCTGGCGCGGGCCGGGAAAGTCTGTCAACAGCTGCCTGGGATCACCCGGGTGGTGAACCAGCTGGAGTACGTGCCGCAACGAAAAGCACGTGCTGCTTCGTCTGGAACGTTGATGGGACGTCTTGCCGGACGTCTTGCCGGACGATCCGGGCAACCAGCAGCGGCACCAGCACAGCGTTCGCAGCCAGCGATCCAGCAGGTGAAAGCCGTCGCACCGCCGACCGGCCCCTCAAATCAACAGGTGGCTGAACAAATTGGCGGCGCACTGAAACAGGCCGGCCTCGCGGGGCAGTCCATTTCGATCACCTTTCAGAAAGGCGTTGTCACGCTGAGTGGTGGAGTGAATTCACCAGCCCAGCGCAGTGCAGCCGGACAGGCAGCCGGTCAGGTGCGGGGCGTGACCATGGTGAACAATCAGCTGAAAGTCGCTCAGGCGGCACCCCAAACGGCGTTCGCTGCTCAGCAGCAGGCACCGCAGGTCAATCCCGTCTCCTACGGGCAGCAACTTGCGCTGACTGGTTATCCTCAGCAGGCTCCACCAGTCCCGCCCAGCCCGGGAATGGCTCCGCAAGCACCTCAGATGTCTCAAGTCCAGGCCAGCCCTGTGTCCATGGGAGGAGCAGGCCTGTTCTCGCATCCACAGCTGCCCAGCCATGCATGGCCGGCGTATGCACAGTATCCGAACTCTGCTGCCGTGACCTATCCGACTCAGTACAGTGCGAGTGCCTTCCCGTACATCGGGCCATTCTATCCGTATCCACAGGTTCCACTGGGATGGCGTGAAGCAAAGCTGCAATGGGACGATGGCTTCTGGAATCTGAATTTCAACAAGACCGACAGTGTCTGGAGCGTGTTGTTCAGTCCAGGTGGCGGTTAAGCCTTTCGAGTCAGCGGGCGGCACCAGCCTCCCGCCAGACGACGCAGATCTCAGGGTTTTTTCGTCATGTACAAAACCCCCTTTTTTTTTTTTTGTAGTCACTGACCATGGACGCTGCCATGCAGGAGTCGCGGAGCCGAGTCGTTGCGATCAACGACACCCGGAACCGAACGGACCCCCGCAACAGTCAATGAGCGGTCAGGTGGAGGCGGCGGCGCTTCCCCGCAGTGACTTTCGCCTGCGGCAAATTCTGCCAATGACTCGCGCTCGACCAGGCGCTGATCCGACCATTACCGGCACAAGGATCAAACCATCCGGATTAACGTGCAAATTGCCAATATTGTCACAAGTTACGTAACCGGAAAGATCGATAAATAAAGACAGACATCCACCAGGATGAGTTGCGGACCGCGTCCACACGAATGTGGCACGGAGCTGCAGGAGAGGCCGTAACGGACGCCTCTCCGGGACTGACCAGGGCTCTTGCCCACATTCTTTGGCAGGGAAATGGAACAATGCAGACGTTTGGCAGGCAACTACGACGTTGGGCCGTGCTGACCGCGATCTGCCTGATGGCCTTCGTCAACAGCGGTTGCACGTTGACTGGCGGGTTCATCTCGGTACTTTACGAGTACGTAGTGTTCTGGGAAGCACCTGTTCCGATTCCGGTCAGTGCCTATCAGTCGCAGCGGATGGAAGATCAATTGTACGACGCTGAACGTCTTCGCGTTCCAATTCTGGATCCGATCGAAGGCGAGAACGCTCCCAACTTTTGCATGGATCCTCCGAGCGATTCAGACGTCATGAGGACGCTGCCGGACTCTCCAGCGGGTGGGTTCGCATTCCTGAATGAGACTCAGCGTAACAATGTTCGCATCGTCAAAGAGCTGATCGTGGATCGGCTTGACGACTGTAAAGTCTATCCTCTGGTGGGACCGGCACGACTGCACCACTGTCACTACAAGTGTACGGTGTATTACGACAAAGTGATTCGCAGTTACTGGCCAATCCCATTCACGCACAACGACCAGACACAGGAAGTGGTCTATGTTGATAAGGACCACCTGATCCGCTGCACCGGACCGGCCACCTACTAGGCCGGCACGACGGAACGGCGACACAAAGCAAAAAAGGGTCGACACGCGATTGCGGGTCGACCCTTTTTTCGTTTAGTTATCGCTGGTTTCTTTTTTCTCGAAACTGGCGCCTGTCATGTCGACAGCATCCAGTGCCGCAATCGCAGCCTGGCTGTCAACTGCGCCGTCGAAGGTCACGACAACACGACGATCGTTAATCGCGCCTTCTTCTTCCTGTTTGACCAGTTCAATCCCGGCAATGCCGTCGATCTCTTCAAGTGCGTCCTTGACTTTGGGGAAGCAGCCAAAGGGACAGTGCATTTCCGGAACTTCCAGGTTGACCGAATCGCCGGCTGCATACGAAGTTGCGATGGGAGCAGAATCGACTGCTGCTGCTGTGGGATCAGACGTGGCAGCACTGTCGGTCTCAGAACTGTCGGTCTCAGAGCTGGTCACTGAATCTTTGGCTGTTTGGGTGCAGCCGATCAAAACTGCGGCTGCTGCAAGCAATACCAAATGTTTCATCGTTTTCATTCCTTCGTTTGCTGGTGATAGCCTGAGGGGGCCGGTGGAGGGACGTGACCCGTTGAATGCCAGGGCCACTGCGCCGGGATTATATCCTGCAGTATGCCAAAGACAATTCCTTAAATAGAAACAGGCGTCCTGAACACTGTCAGCTCACAGACTGAACATCTATTTGAAGTGAGATGAGTCACATTTGGTCCCACCAGATGGGTTGAGCAAACAGGGCGGACACGCTCAACTCAAACCCCGGCAGCAGCGTGCCTCCACTGAGAGTCTGACGATCGCCCAGGGCGACGGTATGGACTCCCCGCTGCAACACCTGAACTTCCCGTTTGAACGGATCTGGAATCCAGACACATTCCACGCTGTGATTCAGAAACATTAGAGTGCGTTCCCTCATCAACAGACGGCGATCATTGCTGGAAGCAATATCCACGACCAGCCGAGGCACCAGATCGGCAATGACCCGATCAGACTGTCCGAAGCACTCTCCTTCATCGAAATAGCTAATCGGTGGCATCAGCACCGTGTCCGGAGCGGTGTCCACCAGCAAACCGACGTCGTGTGCGGCATAGCCAAAGAATTTCGAATTCTGTTCACTGAACCATTTGGCCAGGGCCCGCGACAAATTCAGTACGACCGTGCCATGTTCATCATTGGGGGACTCCAGCAGCACCGGGCGTCCGGAATGCAGTTCATGCCAGCGGCCACCCTCCGGCATCGTGTGCCTCGTTTCGGAAAACTCTCCGGCAGTCATGAGTCCCGTAATCATTGATCTACATCCGCTCAAGTCGAAAGTTCAACAAATTGTCCTGTCATTTTTTTGCCTGTCCAGTCGTTGACCGCCATTCTATCGCGCAGCATTCAGCAGCCCCAGTATTCCGAGACCGTAGAACGTGTACTCAGCATCCGGCTGCTGGTCCCAACTGGCACCCATAAATCCGCCGTCAGTGCACTCAAGGGCCCCTGACACGAATTCTTCAATCCGCCCCGCCGGCAGCAGATCCGGGCGACCCAGATCCTGGGCCGTCAGCAGACCGGTAAACGTTGATAATCCGTCCGCAAACGGAATGCGCGTATTTGCCTGAAAACCACCCTCGCTGCTCGCCACGTCAGTCAGAAATCCCAACACGTCGGCGACAATGTCAGCATCCAAAGCACCCAGATCGTGCAGCAATGCCACGGCGGCGGCCGTGGGATTCGTGCCACTGCGTTTCATCGGAGCGATTTCGACAAAACCGCCATCGTCGCGCTGACGATCATAGAGGAATTGAATCAGGGCATTTGGCCGAGGCACCGAACGCCCGAGCATCTGCCACGTCAGGACGGCCAGAAAGGAATGGTAGGTACTTCCCGCCTTTCCCTCCGAACTCTTGGCGTAGCCGCCGTCGGCCGTCCGCAGTGATTCAAGCCGTCCGGCGACGCGGTCGATGAAATCCGCTGGCTGATCTTCCAGCAGATCCCGTCCTCCCGATGCCTGAATCACCAGCGCACTGTAGAGCCAGCTCAGTTGATCAATGACATTCAGCTGCAGTGGATTCTGATCTCCCAGGAAGCAGGAGATCGAATCCTGCTGTGACATGTCCAGACCACCGGAAATTGCCAGGCCGCGGACGGCGAACCCGGTGTAGTAAAGGTCCGAGTCTCCTTCGCGACCGCGAAAGCCACCATCGGCCAGCTGTTGGGTCATCAGGAACCCACGATGGCGTTCAAGTCGATTCGACTCGATTTTTCGCAGCCCTCGGGCAACGCGATCGGCCAGCGCAAATAAATACATGACGGCCCTACAGCGTATTACGCTGACTTGTGGCCGCGGCGGGCGTTCCAGAGCCCATATTCCATTGCTCCCGCGAGCCAGAACCCGCCACGACTTTTCGAAAACTGCTCTAGTGAACTCGCTGCCCAGGCAATGCACCTTCATCCGGACTCAACAGGAAGACATCTTTGCCACCGCCCCCACTGGCACACACCATCCCCTCGCTGAGGCCAAACTTCATCTTCCGCGGCTTGAGATTGGCGACACAAATCACCAGCCGCCCAACCAACGTCTCCGGTACATAGGCTGCCTTGATCCCGGCGAACACGTTGCGCGTTTCGCCGCCGCCCAGAGACAGTGTCAACTGCAGCAGTTTGTCCGCTCCGTCGACATGACCCGCTGCAATGATTCTGGCGACGCGGAGATCGATTTTCACAAAATCGTCGATGGTGCATTCGCCACTCATCGGTTCACTGACCAGAGCGTCACCGGAATCCTTCCAGGTGTCTGCCTCGTGAAAATCAGGGACCACGGACTGTGTGTCGTCAGCAGCGGCTTCTTTACTTTCTTCAATCATGGCGTTGACCTGTTTCTCGTCGATGCGTTTGATGAGGTGTTGGAACCTGCTGACGGCCGTTCCTGTCAGCGGAGTTTGAGCGTCATCCCAGTGTTTGATCGGAACATTCAGCAATTGATCGGTCTGCCGTGCCAGTTCCGGGAGGACCGGCGAGAGATAAATGACGAGCTGGCGAAACAGGTTGAGAGCGACCGTACAGACGTCCCGCAGCTCATCCGCTCGCTGTGGATCCTTACGCAGGACCCATGGCGCGGCGTCTTCCACATATTTGTTGGCCCGATCACCCAGTTGCATGATTTCACGCATTGCCGCGCTGTCATTGCAGTTTTCGTACAGATCGGCGAGGCGACCAGACTGACCGGCAGCATAAGCAAACAGTCCGCCGTCGTCCGGATAGGATTCGGACAGCTGGCTGCCCTGAACAAACTTGGCGGCCCTCGAAGCCAGATTGGCGACATTACCAACCAGATCGGAGTTGGCTCGCGCCACAAGTTCGCCAGGATTCAGATCGATGTCGTCGAGGCCGTTTCCCAGCTTGCTCGCGTAATAGTAACGCAGGATCTGCGCCGGCAGGTGATTCAGGTACGTGGACGCCATCACAAACGTCCCCTGTGACTTGGACATTTTTTCCCCGCCGACAGTCAGGAATCCATGAACATGAATCCTGTCCGGCAGGTTGTAGCCGGCGGTTTTTAGCATGCCCGGCCAAAACAGGGTGTGAAAATATGTAATGTCTTTACCGATAAAATGATGAATTTCGGCGGCGTCGTTTTTCCACCAGTCGTCGAGCTGTCCCCCGTGAGTGGCACACCACTGTTCCGTGGAAGCCATGTAACCGATCGGAGCATCGAACCAGACATACCACGAGTTGCCGGGACTGCCAGGAATATCGAAACCGAAGTACGGATTTGGACGCGAAATATCCCAGTCTCGCAATTCCGCACCGAGGAAGTGTCCCTTGAGATAGTTGGCAACTTCCGGCTGCAGGTGCTGGCCCGATTGAGTCCACTCGTCGAGGAACTCATGAAGCTGTTCCAGCTCAATAAACAAATGTCCTGCCGTCCGTAACTCCGGTGTGGCGTCGGACAGAGTACTTACGGGATCGATTAAATCGGCTGGTGAATAGGTTGAGGCACACTTGCTGCAGTTATCGCCCGGCTGATTTGTCGCCTGGCACTTTGGATTCGGACAGGTCCCGCGCACGAATCGATCGGCCAAAAATGTTTCAGCAACCGGATCGTAAAGCTGTGAAACGTCTTTTTCTCGTACTAAACCGGAATCGACGATCGATTTCCAGATCGATTCGCACAACCGACGATTCTCTGGACTGTTCGTACTGCCATAGTTATCAAATTCGATTTCGAACTTTGCGAAGTCGGCAAGGTGAGCATCCCGCATTTCGGCAATGACTTGTTCTTCGCTGCGATTCTCGTCGCGGGCACGCAGCATGATCGCTGTGCCGTGCGTGTCGTCCGCGCAGACGAATAAAACACGATGCCCGCGCAGTTTCTGAAACCGCACCCAGATGTCAGTCTGGATGTATTCAACCATGTGCCCGATATGGATATGTCCGTTGGCATAGGGCAAAGCCGACGTAACGAGTATCTGCCGCTGAGTCATATTTTGGGGGACCTGGAAAGGCGGTGAAGCCTGTTTTGAACATCACGCACACGGAGACCGTCTGTCAACAGATCACACGTCCGGCCTGTTGTCCGGTTCTGACAGTGTTCCTTTTGACGACGGAACGCCGGTCTGTCGCGGATCCAGGGCAACGGCTTTTCGCAGTGCTCGAGCTGTCGCCTTGAAACATCCTTCCGCAATGTGGTGACTGTTTGAGCCATGATGCAGGATCAGGTGCAAATTCATGCGGGCATTGGATGCCACTGCATTCCAAAACTCCTGAACCAGCTGTGTGTCAAACTCCCCGATCTTTTCGGTAGGAAAACCGACTGCATAAACGAACGCAAATCGACCACTGAGATCAAGTGCCGACGTCACCAGAGTCTCTTCCATCGGCAGCGTGACATCGCCATACCTCAGTATTCCTGACTTGTCGCCAATCGCCTGAGCAATCGCCTGACCAAGACAGATCCCCACATCTTCCACCGTGTGATGATGATCGACCTGCAGATCGCCGTCAGCCCTGACCGTTAGATCCAGCAGGCCATGCCGCGCCAGTAACGTCAGCATGTGGTCAAAGAAACCGACTCCTGTCTGGATGTCGCATTCTCCCGTACCATCCAGATCAAGCGACAGATGGATCCGTGTTTCTGCGGTTTCGCGGGCGATTTCGGCGGTCCGAGTCATGATGCAGCCTGTAAGTTGTCGTGCCGGAGAATGGAATGCTGTTGCTATTTCATCTGTTCGGCGATCAAAAATGCGATCTCCATCGCCTGTTCATAGTTCAGCCGCGGATCGACCTCACTTCGGTAGTCCCGCTGCAGATCCGTTTCAGTGAGATTCGCCGGACCGCCCAGACACTCCGTAACATCTTCACCCGTCAGTTCCAGATGAATACCGCTCAACCGCGTTCCCGCTTCCCGGTGGATCCTGAAGGCTGAAATGATCTCCGATGTGATATCGTCAAAGGCTCGTGTCTTAATCCCGCTGCGGGTCGTCTGAATGTTTCCATGCATCGGATCACAGCTCCACAGCACATTCAGCCCGGAGCGTTTCACGGTGTCTGCCAGCTGAGGCAGATGCGATGCAATCCTGTCAGCTCCAAAACGATGAATCAGCGTCAACCTTCCAGGTTCATTCTCTGAATTCAGGACGCGAATGAGGTCCACGAGTTCATCCGCGGCCATCGAATTTCCAACTTTGACACCAATGGGATTTCGAATGCCACGAAAATACTCCACATGCGCCCCGTCGATGGCGCGCGTCCGGTCACCAATCCATGGCAAATGAGTGCTCAGGTTGTACGACCCGCGATTGCGCTGATCGGTTCGCGTGACGGCCTGTTCAAACAGCAGATGAAGTCCCTCATGTGACGTAAAGAAATCTACGCGGGTCAGCTGTTCCAGTTCGGACTCAGAGACAACTTCCATAAATCGAATGGCATCGCTGAGCGCTTCCAGCAACGTCTGATACTTGCGGGACCCTGGAGTATTACGAACGAATTCCAGGTCCCAGTTTTCCGGATGGTGCAGATCGGCAAAGCCGCCTTCACTCAGCGCCCGAATGTAATTGATGGTCAGCGCCGATCGTTCGTAGGCCCGCAGCAACAGATCGGGATTCGGTCGGCGATCCGTCTCCGTGAACCCGCTGCGGTTCACGATATCTCCTCGATAGCTGGGCAATTCGACTCCCTCGCGGGTTTCCACATTGGCGGAACGAGGTTTCGCGTACTGGCCGTGAATGCGACCGATCCGAATGACCTTTTGATGTGACCGACAGATCAGCACGAGGCTCATCTGAATCAACACCTTCAGTTTCCGCAGAATCGAATTCGCATTGCAGTCGCGGAAACTTTCCGAGCAATCACCACCCTGCAGAACAAACGCACTTCCGGCAGCCGCCTCTGCCAGCTGGTGCCGCAGTCGATCAACTTCCCAGGCCGTGACCAGGGGCGGAAGCTGTCCGAGCGTGCGCAGCGTTTCGTCGACCTTTTGCTGGTCGTCGTAGACTGGTTGCTGCTGTGCCAGCCGTGACTGCCACGACTCGGGGGTCCATTTCGTACTCATGGGCGGAATTGTTCCCCCACGACGCTCGTTTTGCACCCAATTCACCACGAATTTCCCTGAGACAGTGCTGGATTCTCAACACGATGGTCCGCTCACGGTCCTCGCTCCTGTCAAAGTCAGTGCAGATTGATCGCGGATCGCTGACATCGTCGGCTGAGATTGCTATACCACGCGTCCGGCTGGACGAGGCTGGCTGCACCCTGGGCGTCGGAACTGATGTCACAGGTGACCGCCCTGCCGGAGTACCTATTTCCGATCTTTAGTCCCTCAAACGTATTTCAACTGCAACGGTCCATCATGGTTCAGATCAACGAGAATTTCCTGAAGCTGACAGCCGGCTACCTGTTTCCTGAGATTTCGCGCCGAGTCGCTGAGTTTTCAAATGCCAATCCTGATGCCGACGTGATTCGCCTCGGCATTGGCGATGTCACCGAGCCACTTTCTCCGGCCATCGTGAAGGCCATGCATGATGCCGTCGACGATATGGCCGCCCGAGATTCATTTCACGGTTATGGTCCGGAGCAGGGCTATGCATTTCTGAGAGATCCGATTGCCGCCCAGGATTACCAGGCGCGCGGGATCAACGTGACGGCTGATGAGATATTTATCTCAGATGGCTCAAAGTGCGATTCCGGAAACATACTCGATATCTTCGGACCAGATAACCGCATCGCGATCACTGACCCGGTCTACCCGGTGTATGTCGACACAAACGTCATGGCAGGACACACCGGACCGGCTGATGATTCCGGCCGTTACGGGCGTCTCGTGTACCTTCCGGTCACGGCAGAAAATGGATTCGTTCCGGAGCTGCCGGCAGAACGTGTCGATCTGATCTACCTCTGTTATCCCAATAATCCCACCGGCACCGTGGCAACTCGCGAAACGCTGAAGCGGTGGGTCGACTATGCCAAAGCGAATGGGTCCATCATTCTGTTCGACGCGGCCTATGAAGCGTTCATTCGTGACGACGACATTCCTCATTCGATCTTTGAAATCGACGGGGCGCGGGAAGTTGCCATCGAGTTCCGCAGCTTCAGCAAGAATGCTGGATTCACGGGCACACGTTGCGCGTTCACGGTGATCCCCAATGATCTCACGGTGACGGCGGGGTCAGAACAGGTGTCGTTGCATCAGTTGTGGAATCGCCGGCAGTGCACGAAATTCAATGGCGGATCGTACGTTGTGCAAAAGGGGGCTGCAGCGGTGTATTCCGACGAAGGGCGGCAACAGGTCAACGATCTGGTGAGTTTCTACATGACCAATGCCGAACTGCTCCGAAATGGACTCACGCAGCTGGGGATCACAGTTTATGGGGGCAAAAATGCCCCCTATGTGTGGCTCAAAACGCCGAACGGGCTGACCAGCTGGGATTTCTTCGACGTGGTCCTGTCAAAAGGCCACCTGGTTGGGACACCTGGCAGCGGATTCG
>JBDOMX010000183.1:0-14362 GCA_039831615.1 Planctomycetaceae bacterium | reverse complement strand
CGATCTCAAGTGAATCCAGCAGGCCGCCCTGGTTTTCTGCTTCAACTTCTTCGTGAACAGAAGGGTCAAACACGCGGATGATGTCACCATCAACCTCAATCGCTCTGGGAACCCAGACCGTCGATCCAAATGCTCCTGTGACGCGTTCTGCGATGCTTGTCTTGCCGTTCCCCGGCTCGCCAAACAAAAACATGCCGCGACCGGAATTGATGGCCGGCCCCAGTTTATTGAGCATCTCGGAGTTAATGATCAGTCCGTCGAAGGCCTCCTGCAGGTCGTGCGCAGTCACGACCTGACCTTCAATGGTCTGTGCGGCGACGCTCTTTACGTAAGCGTTCAGTGTGACCGGAGCAGACCCATAATAAGTACATTCGTTCATGTAGCGCTTGCCACGTTCACGACCGAATTCGGTGACCGCGTACTGAGAATCACCCGTCGCGGTTGTCCCGGTCAGGTCAATATATTTGTCACTCCGCATTTGCCGCAACAGGGGTTCAAGGATCTTGAACGGCATCCTGATTTGGGCGCTGATTGCGCGAACGGTGCCCTGGCCGACGCTGTAGAGATACTTCAGCACGAGCCGTTCGATCATCGCTTCGCTGATCCCGGAGGCGCAAATCGAATCCGGTTGTTGCGGTGTAAAGATACCTCCGGAACTCACGCCGGGGGCAGACGCGCTGGCGGGACTCGTTCCTGAATCAGGGCTGGAAGTGCCGAGGGGTGGGGCCGCCGCAACTCCGGCCGGTGCAGGGTCCCCCAACAACTGATTGACTCGATTGAACAAGGCATCCAGACCAGCGTCGGGTGGCTCTTGCGAACTGGATGAAACACTCACGGTACGATCCCTGATCAGCGGTGATTTACGACAGCCCTGGCGAGGCAATTTGAGCGCGCCGGTTAAGAATCACTTAGGTCGCCCCCGGAACATGGTCAAACCGCGACTGTGGCGGCTCACCGTGTGTTGTTCAAAGAGTGGGAATGGCGTCGACCATGTGCATTGTGCGGTTGTACCGGGACAAAGTTTTGCAAATGATGCGAGTGACATGGTTGGCGTAACCGACAGTCCATGCACAACCGACACAGCGCACGCACCCGAAAAACAACGCACTGCCGGCGCAACAGGACATGTTGAGCCAAATTGCTTCACGACAGATTCGGAATCACTCCGAAAGTACTTTCGCGCTACGAATCATCCACCGAGTGACGATGACCGGGACACGCTGTCCCCACACAACCTATCTATTGACCTGAAGACGACATATGAAATTCGCAATCTGCCAGGAACTGTTCGAGTCGACTCCCTGGGAAGAACAGTGCCGCATCATCGCCGATGTTGGTTACACGGGTGTCGAAGTGGCCCCCTTCTCCATCACGGACGATCTGACAGCGGTACGGAACAGCCAACTGGTACAGATGAAGTCCGTCGCGGCTGATCATGGACTGGAGATCATCGGTCTGCACTGGCTGCTGGCAAAAACCACGGGACTTCACCTGACTTCACCGGATCCGGAGATTCAGGCACGGACAGCAGAATACCTGCGTCTGCTGGCACGAACCTGTGCTGCGTTGGGAGGCCACGTCCTGGTATTCGGTTCGCCCCAGCAGAGGAATCTGCTGCCAGGGGTCAGCACCGAACAGGCGATGGACATTGCAGCGTCGGTGTTTCGCCAGGCAACTCCAGAATTCGATGCCAGCGACGTGCTGCTGTGCATGGAACCGCTGACGAAAAAGGAGACCGACTTCGTAAATACGTGCGCTGAGGCAGCGGATCTGATCCAACGGGTCGATCATCCGACATTTATTTTGCATCAGGACGTGAAAGCAATGTTGGGGGCAGAATCCGATTCTGTAACCTCACTCATCCATCAATACCGAGACATCTGCGGACACTTTCACGTCAACGATACCAACCTGCTGGGGCCCGGAATGGGTGAAACAGATTTCACTCCTGTTCTGAAATCGCTCCACGATGTTGAGTACGATGGATGGGTGTCTGTCGAAGTATTTGACTACTCGCCAGGTGCGGAAAACATTGCACGTGAAAGCCTGCAGTGCATGCAGAAAATCGTCACTTCGCTTTGAGTTTCTTTGGTAAAACGCAACGGCTTGCCTGCGATCTGTTTTCTGTTTCGCCGCACGTGTGTGACTGTCCGCAGTGGATTCTGCCGCGCCGGTTTGCAGTTGAACGCTCGGTGCCGCGCAATGTCATTCGCGCAATTCATCACGCCAATTTTTGTAGCCTGCGCGCAGCAGTACGATGTCGCGCAGCGTCATGTTGACTCGCGTCATCGCGTCTGTCGCAACGACTGCGACAGTGTGAGCGCGTCAATTGACTCATCCAACAATCTTCAAAACTTCTTGAACATCCGCGGCGATTGATACCGAACAGTCTTGCACATTTTGAGTTATTAAATACGATTTCGCCGTTATTGACGCAGAAGCTGTTGCGTCGAGACATCGTGGCGAAGGAATTGCCATCAACGCAGACTTCACGACGATGAATCAGACAAGACGGATTTTGTGTTGCCATCACCAGGTAGGAGTGATGGTTCTGGTTTTTTAGTCGTGGTCTCCCTCGCCCTGTTTGCTTCACGAAGCCCGGTACTTGCGGCAGGCGGCCACTCACTGACACTCGAAGGAGGTTCTCTGTGGCCAAGAAGAAAGCAACCAAGAAGAAGGCGGCAAAAAAAACCGCTCGCAAAGCGGTGAAGAAGAAAGCGCCAAAGAAAAAGGCTGCCAGGAAGAAGGCTGCTAAAAAGAAGACAGTCAAGAAGAAGGCCGCTAAAAAGAAGGTAGCCAAGAAGAAGGTAGCCAAGAAGAAGGTAGCCAAGAAGAAGGTAGCCAAGAAGAAGGTAGCCAAGAAGAAGGTAGCCAAGAAGAAGACCGCTAAGAAGAAGACCGCTAAGAAGAAGACAGGCAGGAAGAAGGCTTCTCGCAGGCGGTAGCTCAGTCCGCTGTGGAAACGGCGAACTGATCAAAACGACAGACGGCTGGCAGGTGAGTCCTGGCAGCCGTTTTTGCTGCGCGGCCGTTTTTGTTTGCTGCTCGGCGAGGAAATCAGGAGACTCGATCGTTCGTTTCCTGTCCGCCGCGTGCCGCGCACTGTTGGCCCGGAAAAGCGGCCTCAGCAGTCCGATTGATCGTCCGGCTGTGGACGATCAACCAACCGCGGATCAGCGCCAATCCGTGGATTGGTGGCCAACACCAGGTCCGGTTGGCTTGATGGCTGACGCGTCTCTGCGGTCAGCAACGGCACCGAAGTCAGTTTTCAGCTCGGCTTCCCGCTCACTCATCCGCGCTGACGGCCCCAATCCATTTCCGAGATTCAGCCGGCCACAGCTGGAACTCCCGTTTAAGTCCAGGCTGCAACACTGATTTCATTGTGTATTACGTAAGACTGGCTGACCGATCGCAGTGACTCCTGAGCAAGCTGCTTTTCGTGCCAGCTTTCAGTCACCCCTCTGAGAACGACCTGGTCATCTCGAAATTCCACCCGAATCTCGCTGTTGATGCGAGACACTGCGGAGGACATCAGGTTCTGAATCGTGTGGTGAGTGTCCAGTCGGATGGCTTGCCCATCTGGGATTGGCGCTGACATGACTGAGTGCCTGTGGGGAATTCATTCGTGAGTCGGTGTGCCTGAACTTTGCCCCACGGAGGCGAGATGATGCCGCAAAACATCACCCCCTCGTGATATTCCCTCGCGATCCGGGCCGTTTGAACGTCGTGCTCCGGTCCTGACGAAGGAAGTGTGCACACGACCTGAACAATCGATGCCGACTGCAACACCGTTATGTTCGGGCGAAACAGTTCGCCACAAATACACAGGTTTGAATCGTCGCGCCCATCAGAGGCAGTCAGCGAGTCGAGATTGAATTCAAGCTATGGTTGCACAACCCATATTTCCGACCCAGTTTGTGTCCCGGCGGCAGCCGACGACTGCAGACCTTGTGGTCGGACACTACGTCAACTTCACCAAACCGGATCTCCGATGCAGTCGGGCCCGTCAGCAAACGAAGAAGCTGCTCCCGAACGAGCAACGCGACCCCGCATGCGGCCAACCGCTCAGAGAAAGCTCGAGGCGGCCAGTCAGGACCGCATGCGCCAGTTTCTGACGAGACGTCTTCGGTTTTCGTCGTTCGCGATTGCCATCACGCTCTCATCCCTGTTGCTGCTTAAGGCGCTCACCGGTCTTTGGGGCACCGTCTGGCTTGTTTATGCCAGTGTCCTGTTAGCGTGCTGTTGGGGCGCTTCAAGACGGCTTTGCCGGACGGAAAACGTCAGCAACGAACGCAGCCTCCGATGCACTGAAATGCTCGTGTACGGATGTAGTTTTGCCACCCTGGCCTGTCTGGCGTTCGCGAGTCTGGAAGCCGCGGGCCGGACACACGAGCTTCGTCAGTACATGCTGGCCATTCGCGAACTCCTGCTGAATTCAGTGGTACTGTTGATGATTTACGGAGTGATCGTCCCCAACAGCAGTCGGCGTTCACTGATGGTCGCTTCGGCTCTGGCGGCAATTCCAGTGGTGACGGTGGCAGTCAGCCTGATGTCACACGCGTCCACGTTCCCGGATTTCCCGGTTGCAGTCCGACTGCGCTTCGCTGTGGAAGCAATGATCCCGTTGATGGCGGGGATCTGTTGTGCAACCGTCGGAGCCGGATTGAGCGAAAAGATTAGGGATCGCAGCATCAACATCGAAGAACTTGGATCATACGTTCTCAAGGAACAGCTGGGTTCCGGCGGCATGGGCGACGTCTACCTGGCCGAGCATCGGCTCCTAAAACGGCTGTGCGCCGTCAAGCTCATTCATCCTGACAAGGCTGGCGACTCCCGGGTTAGGGCTCGGTTTGAACTGGAGGTCAAAGCCACTGCCGGATTGACACATCCAAATACAGTTGAGGTTTACGATTACGGCACATCGAATGACGGACGTTTCTTCTATGCCATGGAGTTTCTCGAAGGGCTGAATCTGGACCAGTATGTTCAGCAATTTGGGAGTATGTCGCCCGGGCGCGTGATCTACGTGCTGAAGCAGGTGTGTGGCGCACTGCATGAGGCATGGTGCGAAGGCCTCGTTCACCGCGACATCAAACCAAGCAATATCTTTTTGTCAGAGCGCGGTCACATATTCGACGTGGCGAAGTTACTGGATTTTGGTCTTGTTCAGCCGGCACTGGTGCACGAAGTTGGAATGCGCCGGGTGCAAACGCAGATTCAGGGATCGCCGGCCTTCATGTGTCCTGAACAGGCAACAGGACTTGAACCGGACTGCAGAGGGGACATCTATTCCCTGGGAGCGGTGGCCTGGTTCATGCTCACCGCAAGTCCGCCGTTTCACGACGAGAATCCTCTGATGCTGATCGTCGCCCACGCGACGCAGCCGGTCCCGGATTTCTCTGCAACGGATGTGACGGTTCCCGATGATCTCGTGACGGTGATCACGAAGTGTCTGGCCAAAGACCCGGACGACCGATTCGACAGCCCACGTGATCTGCTGGCTGCACTCGAAGGATGTGTCTCCAACGATGAATGGACCTGGAAGGACGCGGAAGAATGGTGGCTCGCCAACGTGCCAGCTCACGGCGAGCAAAGTCATGTGACCTCGGCAGGGAGCCCCGATTTCCCGGATCGAAAAGCAGCCGGCCGGCGAAACAGTGATCTACTTGAGAAGACGATCATCTTTGATCGCGACGTCGTCGCGGCAGCCGTGCCAATTGGTTAAGACGAATATCGCGTTCAGATTCCCGCACCGGGCTGCTCACTGCGGCGGTATGGTCCCGGGTCAGGGCTGCTGGTGTATTTCCAGGAAGCCAACGATTGCGGTTGATCGCGTTGCCTGCGAAGCTCCCTCAATCCGACACTGCATTGCGCCGGCAAAGAGCGCGTTTCCGGGTCGCGAGTGATCTCTTCCTCCTGCCGGAATGCGACGATTCGAGCTCATGTCAGATTTCAGCGGCTCAACTGGCCGCTGGGGATTTCCCCGAAATGACCGGGAGTGTCGCCAGACCGGAACCACTTAAACCGTAGCAGGACGAGTTCGTGCGCGGTCCTGCACAGGTCTACAATGCTGCGATGTCAGCGCTCACTTTTCGTCACAAATCCGGAGACCCTTCAATGCCATTGCTCGGCGTAAATATCGATCATGTTGCCACACTGCGGCAGGCGCGAGGCACCAACGAACCGGATCCTGTCCACGCGGCCGTGCTGGCGGAAATCGGCGGAGCCGACGGAATCACGGTGCATCTGAGAGAAGACCGCCGGCATATTCAGGACCGGGATCTGCGATTGCTCCGGCAAACAATTCGTGTCGGGATGAATTTTGAAATGGCAGTGACAGATGAGATGACCCGGATTGCCCTGGAAGTCCATCCGGCACAGGTGACTCTGGTGCCGGAGAAACGAAAAGAACTGACCACCGAGGGCGGCCTGGACGTCGTGGGGCAGCGGAACCGCGTGGCTGGAAGCGTCCACGAACTGCAGAAAGCCGGGATTCGCGTCAGCCTGTTCATCGATCCTGACGAAGCGCAAATTGAAGCTTCCGCGGCGCTCGGCGCAGACGCCATCGAAATCCACACCGGCACCTTTGCCGACGCAGAGACGGCGGACGAGCGTGCCCGTGAATGTGACAAAGTGGTTGTTTCAGCCGGTCAGGCTGTTCGTGCCGGTCTGCAACTAAACATGGGACACGGGCTGACCTACCGCAACGTCCGCGAGATCGCGATGATTCCGCACGTTCATGAACTCAACATTGGGCACAGCATCGTCAGCCACGCGCTGCTGGTCGGATTCGATCGTGCTGTTCGGGAAATGAAAGAACTCATCACTCGCTGATTCCGTCTGATCCGAATAAGGATCGCTCACGGTTCACTTCCATGGCGTCCGACAGAATCAGGCGATCATCTAATTGACACGGGCCAGTTTCATGATGCGGCCGGAAATATTCCAGTCCTGCACATAGAGGTTGCCATCGTTGTCCCAGTGCGACCCGTGCGTGCCGCTGAACACACCTTCGACCCACTCATCCTGTGGAATCTTGTAGCTTCGGCCTTTCGCCGGATCCAGATTGTGGCCAAGGACGGCGATGATTGTGTTGCTCCTGTCCAGAATGACGACTCGCCCGTGGAGGTCGGGAACCGACACGAAATCACCCTGAACGGCAACCGATGTGGGCATGCCCAGGCCGGTGATGACTTCTTCAATAAAGTGACCATCAAGGTCATAGTGCAGCAAACGGCCTTTTGGCTGATGATTTCGGTCGCAAATCAACAGACGTGGTGGTTCGTATCGTGTGTCCAGCGTCATTCCATGAGCCGTATTGAATTCCTTGAGATCATTGCCCTTCTGACCGAAGTGCATCAGATACTTGCCGGTCCTGTCGAACTTGAAGATGTGATTGCTGGCGTAGCCGTCCGACAGGATAATGTCACCATTCGGAGCCACTGTGATTGCTGTCGGACTGAACTTTTGCAGGTCGAGACCGGATTCTTCCGGAAATGGCAGTTTGAGCACGATGTCGCCGGTTTCGGCATCGAACTTGATTCCTTCTTTGTGGGCGTTGCGGGCTCCATAGAGGAATTCACGATCACCCTCCTCTCGAATTTCAAGGTCGTGGATCTTCGCGTGTTCCTCCGAGACGAATCGCCGAAGCAGTTTCCCGTCCGGAGAAAATACGAAGACACCGACATCCGCACTGGTGTAGATATTGCCTGACTTGTCGACCACCACACCTCCGTGAGTCGGCCCGATAATCGATTTTCCGTCTTCATCGAGCCCCCAGCCGGGGACGGTGTCGAACGTCATGGCCCCGCTGCCCATTCGCACCGGTTGTGTTTTCTCGCCCGCAATCGCAGGCACTGCGATGCTGAACATGACTGCGAGAGCCATGGAATACGTGAAGTTCTTCATGATCAGGCTTTCTGAGAGTTGTGTCGCTCTGACTGAGTTCTCGAACAGATGTGGGTCAGCTGCGCACTCGGTCGATGGCTGATTGATTTCGGACGATTTGGGCGGGCCACAGCAATGACTGACGTCGGGCTGCAGTATCTGGTCGGCAAAGCCTCGTTGCAACCAATTCCATCGACAGTCTGCGTGCCAGATGCGGAAGCTCGGTCCGCCTCCGTCTCATGTCCTTCGCGAATGTTTGCACTCGTTGTCCTGAGTTGATGGTTGCACTCTCAGGCGGCAACCGGTGAGATGAGGCGGACGAGATGGACTGATCCCCTGCAACAACTCTTTCAAACCGGCACGGTGATGAGCATATTCAGACGAGAATCAGCGGGTGCAGCGTTAGTTGTGAGCATTTGTCTGCTGCTGCGGTGTGGTGGATCGATGGCCGATGCCCGGCCGAATATCGTGTTCATGATGACGGACGATCAGGGGCCATGGGCCCTGGGAGCAGCGGGTGATCCCAATGCGCTGACCCCCAATCTCGATCGTCTGCGTTCTGAGAGCGCCATGCTGGCAAACTGCTACACGCCTACCCCCGTCTGCAGCCCTGCACGGGCGTCGGTGCTCACCAGCCGATACGGTACCGAACTTGGAATGACCGATTATCTATCTCCCGCCAATGTGAATGCAGATGGGCTTCCGCCGTCCGTTCCGACCTGGCCGCGGGCCCTTTCCAGTGCCGGATACACGACCGGCCTGGTTGGCAAATACCACTGCGGTCAGAAAGCGGAAGCTCATCCGACAGAAATCGGGTATGACGAGTTCAAGGGTTTCATTCACGGCGGAATGACGTCCCGGGACCCTGACGTGGAGATAGACCGAAAAACCCGTCGCGTCGAAGGCTGGACCCCGGACATCCTCACTGACTATGCGATCGATTTCGTCCGCCGCAGACAGGATTCGCCGTTCGCACTCTCACTCCATTTTTGGGCACCTCATGCCAATCAGGGCACAAATGAAGCGGGAGATCGCACATGGCTCCCACTGAGCGCCGCCGACTGGAAGCCATTCCAGGATCTGGATCCGGAACTACCGGAACCTGTGTTTCCGCAACTGGATATTGCTCGAACGCATCGCATGCTGCGCGAGTATTTAGCCAGCATTCATTCTGTCGATCGCAACATCGGCCGACTGCTGGATGTGCTCGATGACCTTGGACTCGCGGACAACACCATCGTCATATTCACATCAGATCATGGATACAACCTGGGGCATCATGGCATCTGGCATAAAGGAAACGGTCGCTGGCTGCTGCTCGACAACCAGGGACCTCGAGCCAATATGTGGGACCACTCACTTCGCGTCCCGGCGATCGTACGCTGGCCAGGCCGCATCAGGCCGAATTCAACAGTGAACCGGACCGTTTCGCATCTCGACTGGTTTCCCACGATCCTCGCTGTTGCCGGTGTCGAACTGCCACTCAGAACGGTGATACGCGGCCGCAGTATCCTGCCGCTGCTGAAAGGCGAGACGCCGGACTGGAATGATGAATTCTTTGCCCAGTATCGAATGCGTGCCGACAACGCGGAAGGCGCGGACATGCGCAGCTACCAGACGCGAGCATGGAAGCTGGTACGCTTTCTTCGCTCACGTCGCTCCCATGAATTCTACGACCGCCTGCACGATCCTGAAGAGCGCACCAATCTGATTGAATCCGCTGATCCTGTCGTTCGCAAGGCCAGGAAGCAGTTGGAGTCAAAACTGATGGCGGCCATGCGGGCGATCAGTGATCCCGCAGCGAAGGACTGAAAATAGACGAGATGGCTTATCGGCAATGACTGGCCGATAAGAAAGCGTGAAGGGAACCACACATCAGACCGATGTGCTTTAAATCTCGCAGTCATCCAGCCGCACTCAAATAAGAATTTACGAATGTATCGGACTCACCGTGGCAATCCCAATTCAGGTTCACCTGATCTCCCTGTCCTGTCATTGCTCACCGCATTTCTCCTGATCAACTGTGTGACTTTGCGTGCAGAAACTGCACGACCGAACATTCTTTGGATTGTGGCGGACGACGCGTCACCTCACATCGGATGCTACGGCGACACCACCATTGCAACTCCAGCTCTGGATGGGTTGGCAGCGGCGGGAATTCGCTTCACTCGTGCGTTTGTTACCTGTCCGGTGTGTTCTCCGTGTCGCTCGGCCATGATCACTGGCATGTACCAGACCACTTTTGGGGCTCATCACCACCGCAGCCAGGGCGACGCGGGCAAGTCCAATGGCGGACCAAAGTACCTCAGTAGTTACCAGCAACCGGTCCCTGCGATTCCACGCCTCTTCAAAGACTCGGGCTATTTTACGTGCAATTCTGCGACCGGCTTGCCGGGGGCGAGACCAGGAAAAACCGACTATAACTTCGTATGGAACAGGGAAGACTACGACGCCAGCGACTGGGCTGGTCGCAAAGCGGGGCAACCATTTTTTGCTCAGGTGCAGTTGAAAGGGGGCAAGAACCGCGCGTCCGATCAACACGGGGCCAGTCCCGATCACGTGGTGCTGCCACCATATTATGCGGACCATCCTGCGCTGCGCGCTGACTGGGCTGAATACCTGGATTCCTGGGTGGCAACCGATCGTCAGGTTGCTGCGATCCTCAGTCGCCTGGATGCTGAAGGCATCGCTGATTCCACTGCGGTTTTCTTCTTTACTGATCACGGGATCAGTCATTTGCGAGGGAAGCAGTTTCTTTATGACGAAGGAATTCAGGTTCCACTGATCGTCAGGCTGCCTGGAAAATCGACGGCAGGAGTCGTCCGCAGTGACCTGCTGACACAGATTGATGTTGCAGCGAGCTCACTGGCTTTGGCCGGAATTGGTCGCCCGCCGAATCTGCAGGGCGTCGATTTGTTCGCCGGTGATTTAGCTCCACGCGATCGGGTGTTCTCAGCACGCGATCGCTGCGATGAAACAGTTGACTTCATTCGCTGCGTGCGCACCGATCGCTTCAAATACATCCGCAATTTCATGCCCCACCTGCCTCACGCGCAGCCGAACCGCTACAAAGACAGCAAACACTGCGTACAGACGATGCGGCATTTGTACGCAACCGGACAACTCACTGAGCTCCAGGGACGGCCATTCGCCCCGCAGCGACCAGCTGAAGAACTCTACGATGTGTGCAACGATCCACATGAACTGGTGAACCTGGCTCAGGATGAGGGGCATACTGAGGCGTTGCGAGGATTGCGAGAATCACTCTACAACTGGATGCAGACCAGCGGTGATCTGGGGGTCATTCCCGAACCGGTCCTTGAGGAACTCGGCCGAGAAGCTGGCAACAAGTATCGACTCATGAAGACGCATGCGCAGAAGGAACTCGTCCCTGAGATTCTGGCGGTACTGGATGCGGGCAATCGGGGCAGACTGGGTTTATTGATATCATCGCTTCAGCATTCCAGTCCGGCAATCCGCTATTGGGCGGCCGAAGGATTGGGAATCCATGGTGATGCCTCGCACATCAGGCATCTGGCGCCACTTGTCAGAGATACCTATGGAGGTGTTCGTGTTGCCGCGGTCCTGGCGCGCTGTCGTCTGGGCGCAACGCCGGAGGATGTTGAACTGCTCGCCAACGAAATCAACAGCGACAACTTTATTGTGGGCATGTATGCAATTCGCGCGCTGGAGATTCTGGGGCCAGATTTGGCCACTCATCAATCCGTGCTGATTCGTTCGGCTACAAAAAATCCATTCGAATTCACGCGCCGCATTGCCGCAAGGCTGAGCGTTAAGCTGGACAGATTGCCCGCCAGGTAATCGCACAGCATGCCGGAAACGGAATCCCGATGGAGGCATGTCCGGCCGAAATTGGTCAGGCTTTTTTAGTACGATCAACTTTCATCGCGTGCCGTTCCTTGTTTAAGATGGACGCGAGGCAGCCAAACGGACCATGACTGACGGCACCATTCAGAGTGATGACGCTGTCGACGTTGTGCCCCCTGGGATCGGCAGCCCACCCGAATTCACTGCAAATCACGAATTGTTCCGTATGTCCACGTTGTCGAGTTCGGGTGCCGATGACGAGTCCCGCTCACCAGATGTCTGTATTGTGGGCGGGGCCGGCCACATCGGTCTTCCTCTGGCGCTTGTGCTTGCGGACCGTGGGCACCGGGTTCGAATTCAAACCGTATACTGTCAGCCTGCCCATACAAATATCCTCGCATGTCGGCGATGCCTGATCCTGGGCTCACAGCAGGTCCGTGTCTGCTCAAAGATACAATGCAGCTGTCCGCGTTCAGCAACAATCGGTTTCCACTCGGACACGATGCCATGCTGATCAATGAGGGGATGCCGTTGTTCCTGTGTGAAATGGCCAAACGCGAGATGGATCTGTCCGAAGCGACGGCCGGGATTCTTGGAATGGCCTTCAAGGCCGAAAGTGACGACAAACGCGACTCGCTCAGCGACCGCCTGAAGAAGGTATTGCTGGTGGAGTGCCGGACTGTGTTGTGCAGCGATCCGTATGTAAAGGACGAGAGTGTCGTCGAGCAGACGGAGGTACTCGAACGAGCGGACATCATCTTCATTGCCGCGCCGCACCGTCGCTACCGTGAACTGACAATTCCTGATCGAATCAGGGTTGTTGATATCTGGAACTGCCTGAAGCCGTCCCGGAACATCTCGTCCTCCGCCCATCCACCAACGATCTGACAGTCTCCACTGGAATCCCCATTGTGAATGCTAAATCCACCGGGCGAGTACTCGTCACCGGATCGGCCGGCTTTATCGGCGGCTACCTGACCGGCGAGTTGCTCGAGGCCGGGTATTCCGTCGTCGGGCTGGACAATTATTCGAAGTACGGCAAGGTCGAACGCAGCTTTCAGGATGACGATCGCTATCGATTTGTTCATGGGGATGCGAAAGACGCCGCGCTCGTTTCTGAGTTGCTGGCGGACTGTGATTATCTGATCGCCGCTGCAGCAAAAATTGGAGGCATTTCATACTTCCATGAGTACGCCTATGACCTGATTGCCGAAAATGAACGAATCGTTGCCTCGGCCTGCGACGCTGGCATCCGCGCTTATCAGGCGGGCACCCTGAAACGAGTGGTTGTGCTCAGCAGCAGCATGGTCTACGAGAATGCCACGATACTTTCCGACACCGGAAGGCCACCAGCGTCAGTGCCCGCCCCCTTACAGCACATACGGATTCCAGAAGCTTGCGTGCGAGTATTTCGTGCTGGGAATGCATGAACAATATCAGGTTCCGTACACGATTTGCCGCCCGTTCAACTGCGTGGGAATCGGAGAACGCCGCGCACTCGGTGATAAGGTCGTCCCCAGCGGTAATATCAAGCTCGCGATGAGTCACGTGGTTCCGGATCTTGTCCAGAAAATTCTTCGGGGTCAGTCTCCGCTGCGAATTCTTGGCGATGGAAGTCAGGTGCGGTGTTACACCTATGGTCGTGAACTCGCCCGCGGAATCGTCACCGCCATGACGCATGCGAACGGACTGAATGACGACTTCAATCTGTCAACATCCGTGACGACCAGCGTTCTGGAGCTGGCAGAACTGATCTGGACAAAGATTCATGGCACTGGTCCGGAATCACCACCGTTTTGCTGCGAAAGTGACGAACCGTTCCGGCATGACGTGCAGTATCGTGTGCCCGATGTGAGCAAGGCTCGGCGGCTGCTGGGGTTTGAAGCTTCAACATCGCTCAGTGAAATGCTTGATGAGGTCATTCCATGGGTGCGGCAGGAAATAGCATCAAACCGAATCTGACTGATTCACCGGGTGATCCGACCGTGGCTCGATATTCCATTGTTGTTCCGGTGTTCAACGAGGCGGCTGTCATCGGTCAATTCTGCCGTCGAGCGCGAGCAGAGCTGCCGGCCGATTACGAGTTGCTGATCTGCTACGACTTCGACGAAGATGACACCATCCCGGCACTGCAATCTTTGCCGACTGAACAACAGCCCGCGGGGCTCCGCCTGATTCGCAATGATCTGGGTCGAGGCGTCCGATATGCCATCGAAGCAGGGATGAATGCCGCGACCGCTTCCGTGGTCGTTGTGACCATGGCAGACCTGTCTGACGACTGGTCACGCGTCCTCCAAATGATTGAACTCATCGAGTCGGGGGCTGATGTGGTCAGCGCCAGTCGATACATGAAGGGTGGTCGACAGATTGGTGGTCCCCTGTTCAAAAGAATTCTTAGTCAAACAGCCGGAGTGACGCTGTACTGGATTGCCGGCATTCCGACACGCGACCCGACGAACAGTTACCGAGCCTATTCGAAATCGTTCCTGGATGAGGTGCAGATCGAAAGTACAGCCGGATTCAGCCTGGGTGGAGATCGGCGTGTAAAACGGACCCACTTCGGCGCGGAAAATGGTCCCACCTGGTGAGTGTTTGACGACCGAGAGCGTGGTCGTCGTGAGCTTCGTTTTTGCCGTGCCAGCGGCCG